>DAIDJA010000082.1 GCA_027451605.1 Acidimicrobiales bacterium | reverse complement strand
GGATCTATTGCAATTTTTGACTGGTCGTAAATCAGACCTGCATCAAGGTCGCGGTCGACCTTCATCAGAGTAACTCCGGTTTCTATATCTCCGTTAAGCAATGCTCTCTCCACGGGAGCCGCTCCTCTGAGATTTGGCAATAATGAGAAGTGAACATTTATCATTGGCAGTGAGGACAATACCGATTCAGCAATTATCTTTCCATAGGCAACGACTATCCCAAGATCGAAACTATTCAAATTGTAATCTTGGAGTGAATATTTTATTTCAACACCAAATTTATTTGCAACTTCTTCCACCGGCGTTACCGAAAGAGCAGTTCCCCTTGATCGCCGCTTGGGTTCTTTTGTTACAACGCCTTTAATCGGACAATTTGCAAGTAACAATCTTTCCAATATATCGGCGGCAACCTTCGGTGAACCCAAAAACAGAAAAGATTCCGGCAATATAACCACTCACTTAAAGCGGCGGGACGCCAGTGCCACTTTTGCGCTGGTCAATGAGTTCTCTCATCGCCCTTTTGGCTTCCTTTACCTGCTCATCATCCAAGTATTCGAGCAGAAGCTTTCCGTTTAGGTGGTCAAGTTCGTGCTGAATTAAGCGACCGAACAGCTCGTCAGCTTCGACTTCTATATCGTTTCCGTTTAGGTCAACTCCTCGCCTATTCACGAGCTTCGGACGTACAATCTGCCAGTGCAGCCCCGGTACGGATAAGCACCCCTCATCGTATACCCATTCCCCGTCCGACTCGGTTATCACAGGATTTATTACGACTTTTGGAGTTCCCTCTTCGTCAAGACTGTAAATAAATATTTGTTTATCTACCCCGATCTGATTTGCGGCAAGTCCGATACCATTAGACGAAGCCCTCAAAGTATCGATCATGTCATTTACAATGCCCACTAAAGTGCCATCAATGTTATTTACCTTTTCGGCGACAGCTCTTAATACCGGGTCGCCATAAATTCTGATGTCTCTAACTGTCATACCTTTAATTTACCAATGATCTCCACAGACTGTTCAACATCGACCCTCATTTGAGTCATAAGCGCATCCACGGATTCAAATTTTATCTCATCTCGGAGTCTTTCTACGAAAAAAATTTCAATTGTTCGATTATATAAGTTCCCGGTAAAATCGACGATAAATATCTCGAAGCTTAACTTATTGTCATCATCGAACGTGGGACGAATGCCGATTGATACAGCAGCTACTTTGAATTCCTGATCAATAAAGCAAAAACCGGCATAAATACCGTTTGGGGGAATAACTAACTTGTCATCAATAATTAGATTTGCCGTTGGATATCCCAATTCAGCGCCTCTGGATTCACCATGTATGACCCTAGAAGAGTAGCTGAAATAGCGGAGCATCATACTGTATGCGTCGGCCATATTGCCCGCAGAAATGCCGGATCTTAATAGGGTTGACGATACCCTCTTTGATCCATCAGTAACAAGCGAAATACCGATAGTTTTAAATCCCAACTTAGATCCCCTTAACTTAAGATATCCCACGTCCCCTTCTCTATTGTTACCGAATCTGAAATCTTCCCCTACTACCACTACTTTCGCTTTAAGATTGTCGACAAGCACTGAAAAAATGAAATTCTCCGCAGATTGGATTGCCATCGATTGGTCAAACCTGATAACTATGACCTCATCTAAACCGGTACTTTTTATCAGATCACATCTTTTTTGAAGATCATAGATCATTTTTGGCGCAGCCTCAGGTTTCAAAAGAGCCAGAGGATGCGGCTCGAAAGTTAAGGCTACAGACTTTAAACCTCGAGCCCTAGCTTCTTCAACGGTTTTCTTTAACAGCGCTTGATGACCAAGATGCACGCCGTCAAATACTCCTATTGTTACACAGGTATCGTTATCTAGAGCAATTTCGGGATCAAAGTACCTAACGGACATTTAAAATTTGGGTTTTGCAATAAATATCATTTTCAATTCCGAAGCTACAATTTCAGCCACAGTGACGATATTCCACTTAAATTTTAGTACATGAATATTGCATTCGATGCAAAGTACCGCCCGATAAATATATAAATTTATGTGGATTATTTTATAACAACCAACGGTTTTAACTTGTCAAGTCCGACTGCCTGATATATTGCAATAAAACTTTGCCCGGAGCCACTTATCGCAAAAGGACCCGGACCGGCCGCTTCAATTTCAACTCTTGTAATCGGCGACCCATTAAAAATACGGCTTTCCAGGCTGCTTGAAACCTCAATTTGGGGAAGAAATTGCAATGCGTCTCTTATTGAAATTATATCGCCCAAAATTATATCTTCCAAAAAAATAGCGGAGTCAATATCAAAATCTCCTATCTTTGTCCTTCTTAAATCTTTGACATGTGCGCCTCCACCCAACAGTTGTCCTAAAGATTCAGCCAACGATCTTATATAGGTTCCCGACGAACAAGTTATCACAACATTCAATTCATTCGATACCCTGCTAATTACCTCAAAACTATGAACGGTGACTCTACGTTTAGGCCTCTCAACTTCTATGCCTTCCCTGAAATATTCATAAAGCTTTTTTCCATTCACCTTAACCGCAGATACCATTGGGGGAAACTGGTCAATTTCCCCGGTTAATCGCAGGATAGCTTCTTGAATTGCCTCTTCTGTAATGCCGCTCATGTCATACGTGGCTGTCACCTCCCCCGAAGCGTCAAGGGTGTCGGTGGCAATCCCAAGAACAATTGTGCATTCATAGACCTTCGGCAAAGCACCAAACAAACCAAGTAACCTAGTAGCTTTTCCAAGACCCAAAATCAAGACCCCGGTTGCGTCGGGATCCAATGTTCCGGCATGCCCCACCTGCTTTTGAGCTACAATTCGCCGAACCGCCCCTACTACATCGTGGCTGGTCATCTTTTCCCGCTTATTTACAACGAGGATCCCTGCCTCCGGCGAGCCGATTTCCAAATTCACTGATCTCTCCTAACGATCAGACTCTACGTCTTCGCGGTCTAAACTCTCAACGTGGGGTTCTCTTGTTTGCTCAGACACCCGATTTATAATCTCATCGATTCTATTTGCCGCCTGAATAGTAGGATCAACATAAAATGACAGAATCGGTGTCGATTTCACGTGCATATTCATCGATATCTGGTGTTGCAATTTGACTCTGTTTGCATTTAATATTTCTATATCTTCGGGGGTCAGAGACGAAAAATAAACTTTAGCAATTCTAAGGTCTCCGGATACTTCAACTCCGGTGATAGTAATCATATTTTCAATAACGCCTTTTTGGGCTAATTCAAACAACGCATCTGCCAAAATTCTTTGAATTTGTGAACTTATTCTGAAGGTGCGTGGAATTTTACCGCCTTGAATTTTCTTATTCGACATCTTTATAATCTCAACCTTAATGAACTTATGAATTAAATGCTGGTGGCTATTTTCAAACCTAACTAAAAATCAGTTAAAGTCAACTAACTTGATTTGATTCGCATATTTACTGAATGTTATTCATGGTAACGATCCGAAGCAACCAATCAAATCTCTTAGAATAGTGAAGTTTGCAGATTCGACTCCACTAAATATTTTACTTTAATTCGCGGACTACATACTTCGACAGATTCCCATTTTAAAAGGGCTTTATGCTATGATTGAAATTCAAAGCTAACTTAGCGGTAACTATATCCCACTATCTATATCCGACTGGCATTTCCGAAAAATATTACAAGCTCCGATTTAAGGTTTGTCCGAGATTCTACCACTACGCTTAAATCATGAACATCGATAGCGACACTGTCATAAAAAGAACTACCACAGAAATGGAAAGTCGTCGTCATCGACGCCTATTTTTAGCCGTAATCATAATATTGGTAAGTTTTATTCCGGTATGGCAGTTCACCAAGAATAGCTATTTTTTTCAGGATGACTTCATCTTCCTCAAAGAGGCAAAAACATCACGGCTAACTTTACGTTACCTGGCAAAACCAGTGTTTCAACACTTTTCTCCCGCATATAGATTTATTAATTTCTTGGCAGTTCGCCTTTTCGGAATGGACTATACAAAGTACTATATTTCAGAACTGCTAATTTGGGCAGTGTCGGTGGCCTGTTTTGCATGGGCAATATCAATAATCATACGCAAAGACTTAACTTGGGCGATAGTTGTTGCGGTTTTTGCACAATCGCTTTCATTAATCCACTTTACGATTTGGTGGACGGCGACTGTAAACATTGAAGTTTCTCTGGCTTTGTCAGTTCTTGTAATGGGATGTTACTTTAGATTTCGATTTTCGGGAAATAAATCATGGGCAACTTTATCCATAATAATATATTTTCTCGCTCTATTTACACATGAACAAGTTTGGCTAATTCTCGGATATATTGGTCTGTTTGATCTGTTATTGTTTCATGCTAAATTAACATTTTTTCAAAAATTAAAAAAGTGTTCTCTGTATTGGCTGCCTTTTATCGGATTAACTGCCGCAGCCGCAATTAATTACTTTACAAGATATTACGGCGTAGTAAAACCATCCCCAACTGCTTGGCAGATGTTGCAGTACTTTGTCATCCAGTTAACCCAATCGTTCATACCTGCAGTAACGGGAGTTCGTTATTGGTCTCAGACTACATCTAATGGCATCCTGTTCAAACCTTCCGAATTTCTTTTTGTAATGTCATACTTATTGGGAATAACTATAGTTCTGGCTTTAATTACTTATAGCTTGTGGGGCAATAGAAAACTTGCCAGACCGTGGATAGTGTTTATCATTGCCTATGTGACCAGTTCAATCATGGTTGGAATTGACAGGGTAGGACTGTTCGGCGTAAACTTTGGGCTCGTAACCGACTATATCGCCGATATGACTTGGCTATTCCTGTTTTGTTTTACCTTTGCTCTGCGCATGAAAGAGACAGACCGTGCAACAAAGACAGTTACCAATAAATCTCGAAACAGACTATGGCTATTAATGCTGTTAGTAATTGGATTTGAAGCCAGCCTTTGTTATTCGGCATCAATTCAAAATTCTCACGACTTTGAAATGAATTTGGCGCGTACGTCGAAAATATACGTAAATAATTTCCGAAATTCAGTTAAAAACATAAAGCGAAATAACTTTGCAATATTATCTACGGCAGTGCCGGATTCAGTGGTGGGAAGTAGTTTTTCCCCTTATAACCAATTGGGCAGTATTGCCTCCCTGTATGGAGTGAAAGCGACCTTTGACCAAATGATGCCTGTAGTTTACGAAGCTAATTCATACGGAGATCTTATTCGAGTTTATTTTGACTCCAAAATGCGACCTATCGCCGAGGGGAAATCAGAGCTTATCTCCCAAATAGCGCCGCAATTAAAATTATGTAACGGCGCATCTAAAATATCAATACCGACTTCACTGACGGTTCAATCAGGACGCGACCTTTGGGTTGAAGTAAGTGTTTTAAGTAGCTCGGCGGTATCATCTGGTTCGCTATATGTAAGTTACGATACAGCTTCAAAATCAGCCATCATAGTTAACGCTCAATATAGCTCTTCACCTTACCCGATCTTAGTGAACTTAAATTCATCACGAATTAGTAGCTTAAATCTAAATTTGACCGCACAGGACTCTTGCGTAGCCGGGATTCAACTTGGGATCTTTAATCAGAAGCCCTAAAGCTATCGAGATACCTTCTGCCTGGTATTTTAACGATCCGATATTTTTAGGAAGCTAAAACTCTTCCTCATTAACATTCCTCAAATTATGGCATTTAGATTTTGATTAGATTCTTAAAACATATGACTTGACCCGTAAACAAACTTTATTATCAAAAGAATTGTGATGTCAGAAACTTGAAAAGATCTACCGCATTGATTTTTAAGATTCGATGTTATCGATTCCGACATTTAGTAATTTTCCGCGTTTAATTAAACTGGCAGAAAAACCCAATAAAAATCCGGTTCGAGTGCCGTTACACTTCTTCCGTCCTTCGTCAAAGAACTTGAAGTATTTTTTTTCGAATTTCAAGTGAAATTTGTTTGTCTGCTTCGATCGATGTTCTGACTACAATAACATTAATTCCCGGCATAGACGAAGACAATTCGATAGTTTCTTTAAGTTCACGCGCATCTGCGGGCGAAAAAACGGGGATATTCAAAGATTCACACACTTTGGAGATATCCAGGTCATGGGGAGTGGTAAATAAAGTCTCAAATTCATCGGTATTCATAACTGAGTTCTGCTTAAGATATGAAAAAATGGCTCCGCCATTATTATCGATAACCACAAACGTCACAGAAATACCCGTAGTTCCCAAGCTAACTAATTGTCGACTTGAGATCGTGACCAATGCCGAGAGGTCATACAAAAAGGCAAGATCTCCAATTAAACATATTACCTTGCCTGCTTTGTCCTTAATATTCCGCGACAATCCTGTCGACACTCCTATGGCTGTAGATACAACACCGTCAATGCCGTTGGCACCACGATTTGCAATAACGGGTATTTCGGGAGGAATAGCTCCACCATAGGTTTCGAAGTCTCTAATCGGCATCGATGAGGATATGACTGCCGCATTAAAATATTGCAGGCAACGCCCTACAATGTAAGAGGTCCCCGGGGCGCTTAATTCGTCTCCGCAGAAGATACTGCCTATGGTGGCGATACAACTATCATCTAAGGCCTTTAGTTTATCTATGAAAACATTTGATTTAAAACTCAGTGTTTTTTCATTTCGGAGAGATCTTAAAAACAGACCGACATTTCCGGAAACGAAACAATCTCCAACATCTAAATGATCATAGTAACCATTGACCCTGTCCAGAATTAGTAATTTAACACCATTTTCCTTGAGAAACTTCAGCCAATTCATAAGGGCCTTAGATGTAATCGAATAGCCACTAACAATAACGAGACTCAGTTCATCCGGCAAAACCTGATTCTCCGCGATTAGATTCATATTCTCTATTACCAATCGATGGCGAATTTTCAGTCCGGAACGAGACTCGGCACCAATTGGCCAATTCATGTCTTCTGCCAGTTTCAATAATTCGCTCGCCTCAGAATTCCCGGGAGGTCCGAGAGCTAAAATCAAAGCGGAGCTCAAATCTCCGGTAGTTGATACATTAAGTGCTTGAGTGACAAACCTTATGGATTCTTTAGTAGACATAGATGAACTCTCGTCACCTGTTTCCACGGTTACTGCGGATTTATAATTTTCGAGGTTCAAATCAGAATAATCGTGGAAAGTAGATTCCTCGTCAATAAGCGGCTCTCTAAATTGAACGTTCAAGTGGACCGGCCCCATCCTGTTAGGTTCTGTAGCAGATTTAAGCAACCTGTAAGCCATATTTCTCCAGGCAAAACTATCGGCTTCCGTCGGGGGCGGCCAATTAATTTCATAACGCAGTGAAT
>DAIDJA010000081.1 GCA_027451605.1 Acidimicrobiales bacterium | reverse complement strand
TCTCAGCCTTAATGCCGGGTTCGTCCAATCCGGTTGCCATTATGGGTTCCATAAAGGTTGAGCCTATTTCAATGGCGTCAGAAAATTGCGGCTTATCGGTCATCGAAATATAAGAGTTTAAAACCGGAATGGATCTGAATCGAAAATAATTCTGAGCCTTTTTCCCGACAGTTGTAAGTACGACTTCAATCCCTCTTTCAATATAACTTTTATAGGCCCGCTCGGTTGCTCTTAATACCGAATTATTGTAGCCACCGCATAGGCCTCTGTCTGAGACAATTGCCAGGATTAAAACTTTCGTTGGGTTTTCAACTTCCCCCAAAAGAGAGTTTCCTCCGTAACCGATCTCCATTGAGGTTTCTGCAAGAGCTCTGGCAATAGCGTTTTGGTAAGGTCGCGAGGTTGCAATTCTACCCTGAGCTTTAGAGATCTGACTAGCTGCAATCAGTTCCATGGCACGGGTAATTTTCTTCGTGGCTTCCACGCTTTTAATACGTTGTCTTAAGGCTCTTTCCTGTCCTGCGGCCATTTAAATTTTACCTACTCGAAGTTGAATCAAAACTACTCTTAAAATCATCAATCGCGGAAATCAACGCCTTTTCGTCATTAAGTTTCTTCGATTCTTTTATATCCTTCATTAAAGATGAAAATTTAGTTCTCATAAAATCTCTAAATTCGGACTCGAATCTTCTGACTTCAGACACCGGAATATCGTCGACAAATCCCTTGGTCCCTGCATAAATTACTATAACTTGCTCTTCGAAAGGCATAGGTTCGTGCAACGGTTGCTTTAAGAGCTCGATTAATCGATAACCTCTGTCTAATTGTGCCTGAGAGACTTTATCCAATTCGGAACCGAATGTAGCAAAAGCTTCAAGTTCTCTGAACTGCGCCAAATCGATCTTTAGGGTTCCCGAAACTTCCTTCATTGCCTTTGTCTGAGCTGCACCTCCCACTCGTGATACTGAAATTCCGACGTTGATAGCAGGTCTTACACCGGCATAGAATAGATCCGACTCAAGATATACCTGACCATCCGTAATAGAAATGACATTTGTAGGAATATAAGCCGAAACATCTCCGGCCTTAGTTTCAATTATCGGTAACGCCGTAAGCGATCCGCCGCCTTTGGCATCGGAAAGCTTTGCGGCTCTTTCCAAGAGCCTCGAATGCAGATAAAATACATCTCCTGGATATGCTTCACGTCCGGGCGGTCTTCTAAGAAGCAACGAAAGCTGTCTGTAGGCATCCGCCTGCTTTGAAAGATCATCATAGACTATCAAAGCATGCTCTCCGTTTTCCATCCAATGCTGACCCATTGCACATCCCGCATAAGGAGCCAAATATTTAAACGGAGCTGATTCTGATGCCGGAGCTGAAACAACTACGGTATATTCCATTGCTCCGAATTCTTCAAGGGTTGCGACTGCCTGAGCTACGGTAGACCCCTTTTGCCCTATAGCAACGTAAATACACTTTACGTTTTCCCCCCTTTGGTTAATAATAGTATCGAGGGCAACCGAAGTTTTCCCGGTCTTTCTGTCGCCGATTATAAGCTCACGTTGACCTCGCCCAATCGGAGTCATCGAATCAATAGCTTTTATCCCGGTTTGAAGAGGTTCACCAACGGGCTGTCTGGACACAATCCCCGGGGCCTGCACCTCCAATCTGCGTGTCTGCGAACTAACTATTGGTCCCTTTCCGTCAATTGCCTCGCCGAGAGAGTTAACTACTCTTCCCAACAAAGCATCGCCAACAGGTACCGACAAGATACGACCCGTGGCCTTTACAACCTGGTCTTCTTCGAGTTCGGAGTCATCCCCTAAAATAACCGCACCGATTGTACTTTCATCCAAGTTTAAAGCAAGACCCAACACATTGCCTTCGAACTGTAACAGCTCATTTACCGAAACATTTGGCAGACCACTGACTCTGGCAATACCGTCTCCAATCTCGGTGATTCTCCCTATCTGCTCAATAGAACTGTCGGGTTTGAAATTCTCTACATTCTTCTTAATGGCTATTGCCACATCTTCGGGCTTAATTGCAAATTCTTCCATATATCACTCCACTAAATATCTAGTTTCGATTCCTTTATCTAATTAAACTGCCTCGCTCAGTTCCTGTGCGAGCTCATTTATCCTACTCTTGAAGCTTGTATCAAGCATCTTGTTTCCAACCGTCAGTACAACTCCGGCAATTAAATCAGGATCAATTACTACCCTGAGTTCAATGGGTATCTGTTCTAGATCACTCAAATACCGTTTTAATCTTTCAATTTGTTCCTGCGACAAATCAACAGCGGTTCGCACTTCAGCGATTCTCCGTCCTCGCTGCTTGGAAATTTCAGAAGCAATTTCATCCAATGCAGAAACAACATCCCTCATTCTCCCGGCCAAAAGCACATATTTACAAAGCTTCTTGGTAACCTCATGAGTTCCCTTTAATAGTTCATCCAACAAAGACACACGATTCTTAACCGGTATGACAAGGTCGGCCAATGCCCATCTCAAGTGAGAACTGTTTTCGACAACCCTGGCAAAACCAAATACTTGGTCCTCTATCACGTCAAGTTCACTACCTTCAACGGTGAAATCGCAATAGAATTTTGTAAATCCCAACATACGATCGCGAGCGACCGACCTGGATGACATCGGCTCACTACCGGTGTCAAGCCACGATTCACTTTGATGGCTCAAAGACTTTCGGTGAATTTCAAGCAAGGTTTCGCGAAGCTCCGACGGGCGTTCAGTCAGGATGGAAAAATTAATGGCTAATTTTGTAGTTCTCAGTACTCTGTCCGACAGAATGTCGCTGACCATAGAAACCTTTGACCCAGATGAGACCATAGGGTCTTCCAGTACCGTAACTAACTCATTATAATCCAATAAAGCTTGATTAAAGACTTTGAGCTCAGACAAAAATCTCTCCAGCTCCGAGCTGTTCTGCGCTTCTATTACCAATCCGGTGGTATATCCCCAAGTCAACGACTTCATAACTTGACTTTAGCCCATTCCTTTGGATGTGGCATCAATGGCTTCATTTATTATTCTCTCGTGTTTCTTGATGTCCAATTCTTCGCCTATGATTTTTTCAGCCGCCAAAATTACCAATTGTCCGAATTCTTTTTGAACTTCTTCCACTGCCTTATTTTTCGCCTGTTGAATGTCATTTTGCGCGAGTGCCACCAACCTGTCATATTCATCTTGACCCCGTTGTCTGCCCTCTTCTTTTAGCTGTGCGGCAACTGCGTTTGCCTTAGCGACAATCGTTCTGGCCTCCGCTTTTGCCGTATCAATAGAGGCCTGAGCTTCTGCCTTATATACCTCTGCTTCAGCCTTTTGGGTTGTCGCCGATTCAATAGATGACCTAATTTGCTCTTTTCTTTCATCCATCATCTTGACGACTGGCGGAAGTATCCATTTCCACAAAACGAAAAGTACAATCAGAAATGCGATAATTTCTGCAAAAAAAGTGCCGTTTGGCAGCAAGAAGTTATTGGTAGCCAACAACATAATATCTCCTAATAAATAAACATGACATAAAAATCGCCATAAAATACCCTAATTAACTGGGCAATAACCGTTTAAGATTTAATTTTTCGAAAGACTACTTCAAAACCCATACAAACGTAGCCATAAATGCCAGATTAATAAAGTACATTGCTTCTGCCAGACCTACAGTAATAAAAAGATAAGTCCTGGCTTTGTTTTCAGCTTCGGGTTGCCTTGCAATTGCGGCTATTGTCTGCGAACCTGCGAGACCGTCACCGATAGAAGCACCAACGGCACCTCCGCCAAGGGCCAAACCTCCGCCGACCATAGCACCTGCCATCTCAATAGCCTGTTGTGTTGTTGCCATAATTTCCTCCAATTTTCCTTTTTTGATTTTTAATGGGTGAGTAAATTTCTAATGATGTTCTTCAACGGCCAATCCATAATAAACTACCGTTAAAAGAGCAAAAATAAATGCCTGGATAAAGCCGATAAACATATCAAACAGTTTCCACCCGGCAGTTACGAAAGGTACCAAATAAACCGGTAACAGCGCCCCGATAAGAAGTACTACCAGTCCGCCGGTAAATATATTACCAAATAAACGCAAAGCCAACGTTACCGGCTTAACTAACTCTTCGACAATATTTAGGGGATTTTTAAAATGACTGAAGTATCTAAAACGCTTAGCTCTAAGGCCACCCACATGAACAATAATTATTACTATTAATGCAAGCGCATATGTCGTATTCACATCTTCAGCCGGTGCCGGCAACAAAGGTCTGGGATAGCCCGTCGGAATTAATGACAGCCAGTTGGCAACCAAAATAAACATAAAAAGCGAAAACGCCAGCGGAACAAGTCTTGAAGTGCGCTTTCCGATTGAAGATTCTACCAAATCCTGTATGAAATCTACTGCTGTTTCAAAAAAAAGCTGTAAGCCATTGGGTACGCCGCTGGTTACTTTCGCCCGCATTATAAATCCCAATATCAAAACAATAGCTCCGGCGACTACGGTCGACAATACGGTATCCATATTGATTGCCAACGGACCGATATGTCTTACTATATGGTCTCCCACTGAGATGTTAATCGTAGACAACAACATGATACTTACCTAACTAAAATGCTCCGCTTGAGTTCAGATTCTTTAACATAAATAACAACAAAACAGCTTGGAAAATGACGATACCCAGAAGTATGCCGATAGCCAAGAATATATTTACAAACCCTGAGCCCAAGATTACTCCCGTCATTGCCAACAATCTACCGGCCGATTGAAGAGCGATTCCCTTTTTTGCCATTTTGGTACCTTCGTATTTAGCTTTAGCAACTTTTGAATCCATCATTCTCAAATTAATCGCCCCCGCCAAAGTACCCAATACCAACCCAACGCCCAAAAAAGCAAAATTAAGAAAAGCTGAGACAACAAACCCAATCGCTGCGATTGCCAAAGACACCAATACCGTCTTACGTACGGCATTACTTAGCATTTTCGCATTAGTATTTGGCGGTAGTACCGCCATGTTCCTCTCCAATCTAATTTTAA
The DNA here is from genome assembly GCA_027451605.1 of Acidimicrobiales bacterium. GTDB lineage: Bacteria > Actinomycetota > Acidimicrobiia > Acidimicrobiales > JABEUL01 > JAJZNL01. The sequence continues at coordinate 2,361 of DAIDJA010000081.1, read as the reverse complement.
ACACGAAATATTATTTGAGATATTTTCGCATCAGTAACCACGTCGATACACTTGCAACCGCAATGCCGGAAAATACTCCGATCGATGTAAGTACCGGATAAGATTTTAGCACGAAATCCAGGCCAAATCCGACAAATGTACATCCCACAATATCGGCGACTAAATTGAAACCCATCCCTACTAACAGAAATAGACTCGGCCCTTCTGTATTTCTATCTTTTTCAAGTCCAGAAGATTCAATTTGTCTACTTTTGTCTTCAAAAGGAATTTCGCTGCCAAGATTTGGATCGGTCATTTTTTAAGTTCTCATTAAACAATTATTGTGCTCTGCCCATACATTATATTCGAGACAAATACTTGTAATTATCCTATCAACCCGTTCAAAAACTCGTTAGATTATTTAAGCATTTGAAAACTAATATGAACCATTTTGCAATTCATACTTTTCGAGAAACATTTCTAAAGATATTATAAGTCCGCCTACTACAATAATATTTAGAGTACGACGTCACAAATATTTAGACTATAAATATCTGGGAATCAAAGGGATGTTTTATGAAAATTTTAGTTAACGGATCGACCGGATTAATTGGTAAAGGTCTCGTCAATGAGCTTTTGCGGCAAGGTTTTGAAGTCGGCAGACTACTTAGAAATCAAAATGAGATCACTTCCTCAAATTGTGTGAACATTCTGTGGGATCCCGTAAAGAAGACTGTGGACACTGATGCACTAAATAAGTTCGGGCAAATTGACTACGGAATTAATCTTGCCGGATATCCGATTGGATCTAAAAGATGGAATTCAACGGTCAAAGACGAGATTCTTAATAGCCGGATATCTGCTACTCAATTTTTTGTGGAATTGCTTCACAGTTATAAAATTCAACCGACGGGATTTCTTTCAGCGTCAGCCATAGGTATCTATGGCAATTCCGGTAATGAAATAGTAAATGAAGAATCAAATTTAGGATCAGATTTTTTGGCCGAAGTTTGTTTGAAATGGGAAAGTGCAGCAGCGAGTTTTGGCAGTAACACTACATTTTTAAGAAGCGGAATAGTGCTTTCTAAGAATGGTGGTGCATTAATGAAACAGTTGGGGATCTTTAAGATTGGACTGGGTGGCCCTATTTCTGATGGGAAACAGTGGCTCAGTTGGATTTCGCTGAGCGACGAAGTTCAATCGATAATTCACTGTATGACAAATAACATATATGGACAAGTTAACTTAACTTCTCCCGGTCCCGTAACTAACTTAGAATTTACAAAGACCTTGGGAGAAGTTCTAAAACGCCCAACACCAATTAGAGTTCCCAAATTGGCTCTAAAAGCTATTCTTGGTCCTGAAATGGCCAAACAACTTGTATTAGCTTCCCAGAGAATTATGCCTATACGACTCATAGAATCTGGATTTAAATTCTCCAACGTCAGCTTGAAAGAGTTTTTAACAGTAGAGTTTAATAAGGCGCGTTAATCAAATTTAAAAATATAAATACCGCCGTTGATGCTAAGTTTAGTCAATATCACTTTATTTGGTTTTTTGAACTAAAATTAGATTAGTCGATACACTGCTGTTTCTTTTGATGACGAGATTGACTGAATCTTTCGATCGAATGTGTAGGGCGATTCCGAATCAAATAGATGAAAAGATCTACAACTTTAATTTTCCTATGCCGACCTATAGTAACTCCAATATGACGCTTCTAAATTTTTTAAGTTGCAACAAAATTAATTACCGACGCGCAATTCTATTTATTGGAATCGCATTATTAATTCCCGCATTACTTGGCGCTTGTAGCAATCCAACCCCCAACCCTGTCTCCAATATAAATACGATTAAAAACTCAAAATCCTTTATTCAAAATAATTCTCAAGATTTTAATTTGATAAATTCAATACTAAATTCACAAAATTACGTGAATGATGGTTTCACTCAATTCCCATTTCACCCAAATGGTGGTTTAAATGTGTCAGAAATTGACCTACTAATGAAATGTTTAGCCATAAGCACTGGCAATGTGGATGCTACCTACTCAACGCCATCCTATATAAAATATTTCGACGGAGCATCCGGGTCGCAACAGACCCAAGTACTTGTATTTGCGCCTTCGCTTATAACTTTGACAGATACTTCATCGGCTGCAGAATTATTCAACAAGTTACAAACTTCGAACGGAGCGAGCTGTATTATAAAACAACTCTATGATATAGTAGATTTCAATTTCAACAATAAGTTAGTCCTTAAAAGTGATAGTGTTAATCTGTTGCCTCAATATAGCCCTATTGAAGTAAGAATTAGTGCTGAGGGGACATTGATTCCCAAGGTAGTTCCGGTAAATACATATTTCAATTTTTTAATCACTCA
>DAIDJA010000080.1 GCA_027451605.1 Acidimicrobiales bacterium | reverse complement strand
CCTTAACGATAAGGAGGACTAAAAGTGAGTGATTATTCCGGCGGTCCCGGGTGGTGGCAGGCATCTGACGGTAAATGGTATCCGCCTCCTTCATCGGGAGGTTTTAATCCCGGACAACAAGTTCCGAATCAGCCATCCAATCCGGCTCCACAGCAACCGTATCAGCAGACCGGTTATCCACAGGGTAATAACCCACAGGGTAACTATCCCCAGGGCAACTTCCCCGGGGGAGCTCAAATGCCCGTTCAGCCTAAAAAGAAGGGCTTTGTTCCGGTGTTAATAATTTTGATTGTCGTAATACTTCTGATAGTCGGAGTTGCCGTGGCTTTAAATAAGAACAGTTCAAGTTCTCCGATAAATGCGGCTCAAACCTTTTGGTCCGGCTTTAAAAACAATAATCAGGCCCAAGCCTGTGGGGTCGTAATTCCCCAGTCCAAAAGCTACTGCAATAAAGAGTTTCCTAAACTTGAAAGTGCAATAAACGGAAAAGTAAAACTTAATTTAAATGTCGGCGATGACTATATCGACGGAAATCAGGCAATCGTAGCCTTTACGGGCACATTATGTATAGCGATTTCAACCTATAAACAGTGTTATTCCAATACCGATCCCAAAAAGGGACTTCCGACAAGCAATAGTTCTTTTAAGACAGACTGGAATAATTTGAATTCATCTTCAAGCCAAGCTCAGTTCTTTGACATGCCGATGGTATTGATATCGGGTACTTGGTACGTCTCGCTATCGTCCAATTCTTCTTCCGGGAGTTCAGGGTCAAACAGCGGCACTAGCGGCAACAGTGGCACGACAACCACCGCCGGATCAAGTGGTTCAAGTGGGAACAGCGGTAATTCCGGAACTACCACAACCACCGCCGGATCAAGTGGTACTAGTGGAACATCGGGTACTAATAGTGGTACAAGTGGCAATTCGGGGCAAACTACAACTACAACTTAGGTAGATCCAGATTTCATTAGGTTTTTATAGTGGCTTAAAGTAGGCAATGCAGCACGGAGTGGCAATTGCCTTAAAGTGTTGGCATCTCTGCACTTTTTAGGTGACCGATTCAAAATCATATGGATCTTCCTTTTTGAATCAAAGTGATTCGTACACTCTGACCCTAGTTATACCAATTTTCGACGTCAATGTGGAAGATTTACGCATTATCGTGAATTCTAAGATCATAAAGCATTAGCCTTTTCCTGATAGTTAACAGCTCTTTTTTTAATGGACGGAGTTAATTTAACGAAGATGATAACTCCGCTGAAACTTAAAATCATTATCATAAACAACCAGGGATAAGAATTAAAACCGACATAGAGAAACCGGATAAAATGTCTACCCGGTAAAAGTGGTACTCCCACTACCGCAGGCGCCAGCATCACTATGGATGCATTTCTATTGTCTACTGTTACCGTCCAGCCGGGATCATATGATACCGTTAACATCAGAATTGACTTATGGACAATATCTACTTCGGCGGCAAGTCTTCCGTCTACTAGGTTCGGATTAACTTGTATTATCGATCCGAGCAAGTTTGGCGGCGAGTTCTGTGGTTTTGGCCCTGCCACGGAGTTCCAATTTACAGCAAGTTCCTTGTTAGACGATACTAAGTTGGAATTTAAAAAATTAGCTGAATTAACTCCTACGTCTTTTCTGTTAAGTGAAATATTGCCAACTGTGGTTACTAAATGAATAAAGCCATAAGGTGTTTGCCAAAGAGCATAATTACCAAGTGTCATTATGTGAACGCATTTTATAAAGGGAGCAAAACCTTTCGGCAAGAGTAGATATCGGACTCCAAACAAGATGTAGTCACTTGGATTGTTTTCATTGAAGTAGGCTTCGGGATCCGTCATCAGCGATGCAGTCCTAAGAGTATATCCTACTTCTTGGATATCTTCTGCTTCCAAAAACTTAAAAACCTGAACCTCACCTATTACAAAATTTTGCCCCCAATTAGTGGGAAGTCCGGCATAAGTCCTACCGGATTCATGTTCTTTTATGTATGAGACGATAGGACTTATATATTTGGACTGAGAAATTTGAGACGAATATTGATTATTAATTTGAAACGTATTTGATGAATCATACTCGTAAAGTTGGCTAAACATGGGGGCTAGCAGTATTCCCGTAAGCACGAGCAAAATCGAATTTAAAGTTCCGATGGTTTTAAACTGCAGAGAAGTATTGGACACCTTCATCTTTATATAATTTAAAAATCTACTTAGAATTGAAATTAAAAAGTCAAAACCGAATCCCGCAACAAAAATTGCTATTAAGTCGGTGCCGATTATAAATCTTCGAAAAAATAGATCGCTGTGACCCGGAATTATATTTGCAACCAGATGAAGTGACGTTGGTCCAAAAGAAAGAACCAAATACGCAAAAAAGAGAACTACCAATAACCTGGCTACTATTAACTTTCGCCAATTTAAAATGCAGACCACAATTCCCAAAAAAGCGAATATTGTTAAAATTGGCAGTCTGCCATAATCGAACATCTTTCCGGTAAAAAGCCACCCAAGTTCTATTTTGGCACCGTAGCCTTTTTCAAGCGGACCATTGGTGAAAAACTCATTAATGGAAGTCCAGTTTTTATAAAAAATCAATGGGAAAATTATCCAAAGAGACATCGCCAGTGAACCTACAAGCATAACGGCGGTATTGATCATTCGTAACGAAAAATTCTTGAAGCTTAAAAATCCAACTACTACTATTCCCCCGAAAGCGAGGTATCCGGTTTCAAAGTGGGCTGCCGCAGTAAGCATTGTAAAAGTTATCGCATATGGAATAAATCGTCTGTTTGTCACCCCTCTAAAGGCCGTAGATAGCCCAAGTGGCAAAAACCACGACGCAACGAGTTGCGACCAGAGGCCGTATCCTATCCAGATGTAACCCTTTTGTTCATACCCAACTCCGGGAACTGACATAATAAATGAAGCAAACAGCGCGCTTGTCGCAGGAGTCAGATTTTTTAGCCCTAATATTTTTGCCGACACAAATATGCAAACGGGCCACAAAGAAACCCCAAGATAAGTGCTCCATCTAAATGCGGTATTTGGTGAAATTATATTTCCAATTAATCCCACAGCCATGGCACCGAGACTCTGATAGTGAAGAAAATGAGGCGAGCCAAGCCCCAGGTATGGGAACCACGTGGTTAAAGGGAGCTGGCCGGAAGCAATTCTAGTCGCTGCAAGTCGAACCATCTGTTCGTGCATGGATGAATCATTTAAGTATGCCGCCGGAGTCAGTGTCGCCTTTAGGTTGTAGAGATTCCATAATACCGGGATCAGTAAGATTCCCAATTGTAGAAATAAGGTTCTGTTTGGAGTCGGACGTGAAGCTGTTATTTTTTAATTCTAACAAAAGTACCGAATAACTTCGAAGTATATTTAGTTACGATTTATATTGCTTAGTTAATTAAGTGGGTTAACGTATCTGATAATAGGTCTTTGGGTAAGCATCAACAAAATAAATGTAACGGACTTTATCTATTCCCATTCAATGGATCCGGGTGGCTTTGAGGTGATATCTAAAATCACCCGATTAACTTCGGGTATCTCATTAGTTATTCTTGTTGACACCTTTTCTAGAATGTCGTAGGGAATCTTTGCCCAGTCAGCTGTCATGGCATCCTGACTTGTAACCGGCCGCAGTACTATAGGATGTCCGTAGGTACGACTGTCTCCCTGAACGCCCACGGATCTAACATCGGCTAACAATACCACGGGACACTGCCAAATCTCCGCATCTAAGTTTGCTTGTCCAAATTCCTGTCTTACTATTAAGTCCGCCCTTCTTACTATATCTATATTGTGATCATTTACTTCACCAATGATTCTAATAGCAAGTCCCGGACCCGGGAAAGGATGCCTAAAAATGATATCTCGTGGGAGTCCGAGATCAAGACCTATTTGACGCACCTCATCTTTGAATAGGTTTCTGAGCGGTTCAATCAATTTAAATTTAAGATCATCCGGTAGTCCGCCTACATTATGGTGGCTCTTAATGACATCGGTTCCGCTACCGCCCCCCGATTCAACTACGTCAGGATATAGAGTTCCCTGAACCAAAAATTCAATGTCCTGATCGGCGGCTATTTGTTTTGTAGCTTCTTCAAATGCCCTGATGAATTGCGCACCAATTATTTTCCTTTTTTGCTCGGGATCGGTAATCCCATTTAATTGCGAGAAGAAATTTTTCTTTGCGTCGAGAACTTCCAATTTGATATGGGTTAAAGCAACGAAGTCATTGGTCACCTGTTCGGCTTCTCCGGCCCGTAAAAGTCCGTGGTCAATGAATACGCATGTCAAAGAGTCGCCTATGGCCCGTTGCACAATTGTTGCCGCAACTGCCGAGTCAACCCCTCCGGACAATGCGCAGATAACTTTCTTATCGCCTACGGTTTGTCGGACTTCATCAATTGCCTCATCAATAATTGAATTGTTTGTCCAATCTTGTTTTAGGTTTGCGCATTCTACGAGGAAATTTTTTAACAGTGTTTGGCCATATTCACTGTGGATTACTTCGGGATGCCACTGTACCCCGTAAATATTTAAAGAGCTTGACTCAAAAGCTGCAACCTTAGTCTCTTCGGTACTTGCAATTACACTAAAGCGGTCCGGAACTTTAGTAACTGAATCACGATGGGACATCCAGGTGCTGAAATTGTCCGGGATGTCTTTAAGCAATGTGGACGAATCTGCCTTAGAAGTGTAAGTTTTTCCGTATTCCGCAACATCATTTTTTGAAACCACACCGTTTAAATCTTTTGCTATTAATTGAAATCCGTAACAGATTCCCAATATGGGAATTTTGAGATCATAAATTTTCGGGTCAATTGAAACCGCGCCCGACTCGTAGACGGATGCCGGTCCCCCCGAAAAAATTAAAGCTGATGGATTCTTACTTTGAATTTCTTCGGCGGTAGCTTTATATGGAATTATTTCGGAATATATATTTAATTCACGCACTCTTCGGGCGATAAGTTGAGCGTACTGAGCACCAAAGTCCACGACTAAAACCAAGTCATGCTTCTTGTGAAAATCAAAATCCATTTAAAAATAATATTGCAGTCAGAAGGACCTTTATTCCAAAACGACAATTCATCGACACTGATCGATTATTTTGGAGATATAAGGTGAATAATATTTAGGCGTAAATTTGGCAGTAAGGGATCACAATTTAATAAAACTATAATTTCTTCCTCTAAAAATTCCGAAGAGTTCGTTTGCCATTGTAGACATTATAAAGTTCAAGTAAAAAAAATTGTGATATCCGGATAATTTATTTGTTAAATTTATAATAACGCTATAAAATGTTACATTATATAATGTATAATAAATACATATTATCTGTCAGGAGATGATATAAAGTTGTCGGCTTCAGCGGGCAATCAATACTGTGAACAAAATTATTTTTTTAGGTTAATATTATGCGAATAACCCCAAAGTGCAATTTCATATTATCCATTCTTAAAGACAATGGTATGAAATTGGTAAAATCTTGGCGAGAAGTTCGAAAAATTGCAAGCAATTATTCGTGCTTAAGAATTGAGAATCGGAGTACTTTTAATGACTGAATTGGACTATAAGAACAACTTTGATCACTTCTCTGAAGTTTATGCTCAGAATGCCTTCGAAATCTGGAAAGACTTACAGAATAACTGCCCAATTGCACAATCTGAAAAGTTTAGGGGGATGTGGATACCCACGAAGTATTCCGACATTGAACAGATTGCGAGAGATACAGATACTTTCTCATCACGTTCTCCGGTTGTTGCAGAATTTGGAGCCATGGCAGACTTCGGTCTTCAAGTTCCTCCAATCTCGTCTGATCCTCCGTATCACACCTCGTTTAGACGATTGCTTCTCCCATTTTTCTCTCCGGCTCGAATTGAAGCTTTAAAACCTACGGTGGCGTTGCTTGCAAATGAGCTTATAGATAGTTTTATCGAACAAAAGTTTTTCGACGGAGCTATGGATTATGCGCAGCATATTCCGATCAAGATAATAGCTCAAATGTTGGGTATACCCGATGAAGACGGTGATCAGTTCAGAATATGGGTGCATAATTTTTTGGAACTTGCTCCAACTGACATTTCCGTAGCGGCAACAAATCTGTTACACTTTTTTGAATATTTTCAAAATCAGATAAATTTAAGAAAGGCTCAGCCGAAAGACGATCTCGTCACTTTTCTCATAAATACAAAAATTGATGAACGACCGCTCACCGATCAGGAAATATTCGGAGGGTGTTTGCTGCTGCTTGTGGCGGGGATCGACACTACATGGTCTGCGATAGGAGCTTCGATATGGCATTTGGCTTCCCATCCTAAAGATCAGCAGCGTTTGAGAGATGAACCTAACCTTCTTCCAATTGCCATTGAAGAATTTCTGCGAGCCTTTGCTCCCGTAACGATGGCACGAGAGGTGTCCAAAGATACAGTATTTAAGGGATGTCCCATGAAAAAAGGCGATCCGGTCCTCTTGCCTTTTCCGGCGGCAAACAGAGACAACGAAGCTTTTGAAAATGCGGATGACGTGATTATAGATCGTGACAAAAACCGACACTTTGCATTCGGGGTCGGAATACATCGCTGCCTAGGGTCGAATTTGGCGAGAATGGAGTTAACGACTGCCGTTGAGACTTTGTTGGTACGACTACCTGAGTTTAGACTAAAAGATTCTGAGTCGGTTACTTGGTCGCTTGGTCAGGTAAGAGGGCCAAGAGTGCTACCCATTGAGTTTTAGATGATACATCTTTGAGCCAACCGTTTAAATCAAATTCAGATACATATCGTTTAGTATTTCGATCAGTTTTCATCAATACAACAAGGCTTTGATACGCTCATTCGTGGATGAATGCAAGCTAAAATATGGTTGATAATGTCTCGGCTAGGCAAGCTCTTTTAGAAGCTTAGGTGCGCGCTTATTTCGTATAACGAGCTCAATTTAAATTATGCTTAATATATAGCTTTAATGTCAATGGAAAAGGAATTTATCGTCGCAAAAAACCCTGATGAAGATTCTAAATTACCCTATGTTTTAAAAATTCCTTTTGGCGGTAAGGAAATTCTATTAAAGACATCCGATACCTGGCCCAGAACATCGAGGCTATACTGTCATCCGATACCTGAATGGTCCGATGAATTTGAAATTATTCAGAGGATCCAAATCAAAAGCATTAATAAAAGAGGTATTGCCATTGATTTAATATTGGATAGATTCAGAGAAAACAGATCGCAGATAATTTTTACTAATCTTAAGAATCAGAGAGAAGTAGTATTTTGGCAAACTGCGAAAACAGTAAAAAATACTAAACCCGGTATCAGAATACCTACATTGCGGGCGTCAAAATTTGAGAATTTAGAGATTCTCGTCGATTCCAGGGAAACCTATGCCTATAAGTTTCAAAATAAAAAAGTAACTACAAATAGACAACTC
>DAIDJA010000079.1 GCA_027451605.1 Acidimicrobiales bacterium | reverse complement strand
GCTTCCAGAGCCTCTGCAGCCAGCTTCTGGTTGCAAAATTATTTAATACCGCCCAAGCTTCGTCTATAATAAAATACCAATTTTCGCTATCTGCTTTGTTTAGAATATAAGACTGCATCCCGGAAATCGCACAGGCCATGACTATGTCCAAAGAACCTGAATTAAAGAACTGTGACAGATCGATCACGTTCAATGCTTTTGTCGAATGGCTGAGCTCTCCGGATAATTCAACTTGGTCGCTTTGACAAAATAAGCCTTTCAATTCCGAAGTAACAATTAAATTTAGACAGTATGCCATTTGTCTACTGCCATCATATAACAGGTCAAAATCCGCAGTCAGCCCATCTGCCATATCTAAAGTAAAATTCACCAAAAGTAGGGCAAATTTCAGGATGCTTATGTCTCTAACCTCTTTTTTTTTCACATAATTTAAGACAAGTTCTATCACGGTTTTTTCAACCGGATTTAGTATACGTTTAAGGCGGGCTTCAATTATCGCACTTATGATACCGCAGGCATTGCTTTGAGCATTTGAGTCTTCTGTAAGCAGTCCTTTAAAATCTAACGGATTAATTCTAAATTTGCCATTGTTTTTAACCACAAGAGGTTCGATGCCAAATGCCCGGCAAAGTCCCGAGTATTCTCCCTTGGGATCGATAATCCAAGCCGTCCTGCCCAATGCAATTTGCCTTGTTATAAATGACTTAATAAATGCACTCTTCCCTCTGCCAATCTGACCAAAAATGACCATATTTGGATTGGTAATTATCTGCCGGCGATAAAGCTCAAATGGGTCAAACAAAAAGGGGTTGCCAAAAATATTATCTCCGATGTAAGTACCGTAATCGATGAGCGGCAGATCATGCCCGAAAGGATAGATTGATCCTATATGACGGCCAGACGACCGGTGGTTTTGAATCTTCATTTAAGACCCCGACACAATGGCAAAATAAAACTTACTGCCTCATCCTGTTTGCCGTAAAGTTTCTGAAGACTCAATCCGCATTTAACGGCAGCCAGTTCCAGTTGCGCTTCCATGTTTTTAAGTCCGGTCAGTGTACTTGAAGCAACGCTTAAATACCCGCTGTATTTAAAGGTCTCATACCCCCGGGCAATCTCATAGTTTAGAAGTTCGCTCTTGGACTTGCTATGAGCTCTTGTCGCACTGTTTAAAAATCCGGCTTTAGAACGAAGTTCATCGTCGGCAATATGACTTATTAGTTTAGATTCAGCCTCTCTTCTGGCAGTTTCAAAATCAACCGGTGAAACGATTAAAGAAAAAACTTTCGGAAATATACAGTTTAAAATCAAAGGTGACATGAAGTCTGACAAGACTTCAAATTTCGGCCATGCAGAAATCCAATATGCGCTGATGAAATTTGAATTTATTTTAAGGTGGTCCCATTCCGATTTATGGGCAAATCGATAAAGATCTTTCCGATCTCTATGGATAGGATTATTACCGATATCAAACATCAGACTCTTGAATACATTTTCAATCGCCTTTTTGGTACAGATCCCTGATACAGTAAAACCATTATTCCTAAGTATCCTTACCGCATTTTTAGCAGCAGTGAAAGCGGTAGTTGATATATCTTCATTTACAACCGAATTGGCTAAATTTACAGCTTTATTGGAAACTGCGATCGCGATATAAGTACTCTGATTGAGATGTGTTGAATCCGTGGAATCCAAAAAATCATTGTAACTTTTGGCGGCCAGGATCCTGACATCAGAATTAAGGTCCGTAATGGAATCATTAAACTTAAGTTTGAATTTTTCCAATGTCGTCCTATGGGTAACCGTAATTATCTGAATGGTGGAAATACTACTTAAAGATTCTTTAATAGAATAAACAGTTCTGGCCCAATTACTCACGGTTGCATCTTTGTCCCCGGCAGTTTGCAACCCGAACTGCCCTTTGGCAGCCTTAAGTAAAATTATCACTTTTTTGTTTAGCGGATCCATAATAAGTCCCAGATTGTCAGATGTGGATACAATCCTTATTTTTTTAAGGAACTTAACATTGAAAGTTTCAAAGTCAATATGTTCTCTGTCTTCTTTAAAATTAAAGCTTTCTGACTCTGTTAAAGTTCCCCCAAAGTGTGTCATGGTTAAGTCGGGGACTTGGTTTAACTTAGTATTCAGTGTCCATTGCATAAGAAGCAATATCCAACTGTTTATCTTTTTACCTCTTATGGATACAGTTACAAGACTGATTCCGGCTGAAAAAACTCCCAGGCAAGAAATTAGGCCCAGTAAACCTCCTATCTGATTCAATAGACCTACTCCAATCAGCAATGAGACTCCGACAGCTAAAATATCTTTCAGCTTAAATCCCCCTAAAGTCATTGAATCTTCTATATCAGCGAAGGTAAAGCGTTTACCTACGACAGTGTCATTAATTTCGCTCATTTTCTTTACTCCCTTGAAGTTTTCTATTCATCCAAAAGGTCAAGTCCTGCCGCCTTACGTTTTGCCAAAATATCTTCATAGGCTGCGTTATACATCTCTTCATTCACATCACTGAATCCGGCTGCAGCACCAAAGTTTTCCGAGGCAGAAGAGTCATAGCCGGTGGGACCGTTGCCGTTGAAATTTTCAAAGCTATCTGAGACCTGCGAAAGGTTTGAATCTATTACAGATTTGGCGCCTTCGGCGGCACCGACCGATTCAAGAGCTGCAGCTTCAGTTAAACCTCCCCCAGCAGCCAGCTGAGCTGCTTTTGAAGCCTTCTGCGTCATGTTATCTTTGAACGAGTGTCCCATCTGACTTATATTGCCAAAATGTTCCATTGCCGGTATAATATGCATCAATAGAAAAGGGCTGAAAACACTTAGGAGTAACATGGCAAGAGCCGTTAACATAGATCCGACAGTTACGGAACTGTCCGAGATCAGTTGACCTATCGCAAGTGAGATAACCACCACTACAACAAGCTTTGAGATAATCAGTGAAACTATCAGATCTATCATTTTTCTCAACCAATGAGAAGTGCTCGGCCATATCAATCCCATAAACCCCAAAGGCAGAAACAATACCGCAAGTTCAATTGCCGCAGACCTGATTATCATTTCGAAAACCAAGCCGAAAAATCCTGCAGCAAAAATTAGCAGTATGACCAGGGTAAAAAATCCGGGAAGGTGCGACGTGCCCGGATTTGAAGCGTTCAAAAGATAGTGTCCGAGGTTATTTAGGCCTTTAGACATATCGACCCCGGCAGAAGATAAGTACATAGCACATAGATTATCCACGAGTTGAAGCGAATACTTTATCAAAATAATTGCTATAGCGGTACCCATCAGAGATACCGGGATGTCTATTGTCGCAAGTTTTATCAGCCCTTGAGAGTTCTGGGTTATCAAATGTTTAATTATTGCAAACATAACCAACGGAAGCATGAGCCCTGCGGTTGTCAGTTCCATGAGTCTTAAATAGTGGTTAAAGTTCTGTGAAAAAATATCGGGTTCGGTTTGATTATTTAGGATAATTAAAATCTGTGCGATTGAGTACACAACTGTATTTGCAATCCAACTAATAAGCGAATTAACAAATTTACCGAAACTCGCAGAAAATAGCCCCGACAGTATAGATGCAACCATTTGTAGTAATCCTTATGACTCAGGAATTTAATGGATATTTTGACCCATCGAAAAAAAGAAATTTATGAGCTCGGGCGCGGCGCCGATTAGAAGAGCAGCTCCGGCCGAAACCATTACGGTTCTTTTGCCGACTGAACTTTGATGGTAATTTTGGGAATGTGCACCAATTGCCCAAGATGCGGCGCCAACCAACAGGGCTATGAGCGCAATCATAAGAGTCCATCCCGCAATACCCTCGGTCAGGGTCTGGAGAGTAGATCCTCCCGGTAGGGCTCCCATGTTCGGTTGTACATTCACTACAAACAAATAAAATCTAGCTACTAAATTCAATTTGTCCACGATGCCCGGGGCTGATAGATAAAGTTCGGTCATGCTAAAGCCTTTCTACTGTTTTATTATATTTCAATGTATTTCATGATATTACATAATATTGTAACACATATTAAATGTCATATTTCACACCGCAGCCAAAATACATGGCAAGCTAGTATATATGAAAGTTACGCTTAGCTCGCCTGAATTGATCGCCGCAATAATAGTGTTTGTGGGACTTTTAATTTCAGTGGGACTTATTTTCTCAAAGTCAGGGAAAAAGGAGCTTATGCAACGACTGAGCGCACTGTCTTCCAGACTTGGCGAAGACATACACTTGAATGAAAAATCACACCTAGATGCGGTTCTTACCAAGCTTGAAATTGCCACGGATCAAGCGGCGGCGGCGGTAAGTGAAATTAGTTCCGATGCCATAAGAATGAAACGGACACTTGACCGGCTTCCCCAGGGAATTTTACTATGTGATGAAACCGGTGATATCTTATTTAAAAATGTAGCGGCTATAAAATTACTTTCTTCAAACTCAACTGAACTGGTCGCCGCAAACGCAATTGACGAAGTAATTAAAACTTCCATTACCAACATGGGAACAGCTGAAAAATCAATTGAAATATTCGGCGAAAATCGCCTCACAATCGCCTTCAAATGTATGCCAGTTGACGACGGCCAAAGATCTCTGGGCTATGTAGTAGTACTTGAAAATACTTCGGATAAAAAGAAGTTGGAAGACATCAGACGAGACTTTGTGGCAAATGTAAGCCATGAACTTAAGACCCCGATGAGCGCCTTGGGTCTTCTTGCCGAAACTCTTGTTGATGAGACCAGTCCGGAGGTAATTAAGCGACTTACCGAAAGAATACAAGTTGAAGCCTTTAGGGCAAGCCGTACGATAGATGACCTTTTGGATCTTTCCAGAATCGAAGCAGAACAGGCACCTCAACGCGAGATAGTAACTTTAAATCACACCTTAGCTGACTCTATTGAACGAAATAAATCCTCTGCGACTAACAGAGGCATCGAGATTAAATACGATGAGTGGGCTGAAGACTTGACGGTGTTGGGGGATCGCAGACAGCTAGCGAGCGCCGTATCGAATTTAATAGAAAATGCTATTAAATATTCCGATACCGGAAGTGTGGTGCAGATAAATCTGGTCCGTCAGGAAACTGACGGTGTAGTTGATGTTATCGACTCGGGGATTGGAATTCCGGAAAAAGATCTGCAAAGGATCTTCGAAAGGTTTTACAGAGTAGATCAGGCCAGATCTCGCGAATCGGGAGGTACCGGATTGGGACTTTCCATAGTGAGGCATGTAGTGCATAATCATAACGGGAATATTAGTGTAAAATCTATGGAAGGAGTAGGTACTACTTTCACAGTCACTTTACCTTTATTTAATTCAAATGACACTTCAGCAACATGACACTTCAGGCGCATGATATCCCAGACACAGAGCAAAGCTAACGATCAGCTGTCAATACTGATTGTCGAAGACGAAATCTCATTTGTCGACGCCCTGGCAGTTGGACTCAAACGTGAAGGATTTAAAGTTTACGTTGCCAAAGACGGGCAGCAGGCCTTGGCAAACTTTGATGCAGTCAACCCCGATGCTATATTGTTGGATGTAATGCTCCCCAAAATCAACGGAATTGATGTATGTAAGACTATCCGCTTAAAGTCTCAGGTTCCCATCATTATGGTATCGGCTAAATCTTCCGAAATGGATACGGTAGTCGGATTGGAAGTCGGGGCTGATGACTATGTCGCAAAACCTTACCGAATGTACGAACTGATTGCCAGAATTAGGGCGGTTATGCGTCGAAAGAGTGAATCAGGAGTAGGATCCAAAAAACAAAAGCCGGTAATAATTGGAAATATTGTTTTGGATCCCGAAATTCATACTATCAAAATTGACAACCGTGATGTTTTTTTCACCGTCAAAGAATTTGACCTAATGGAAACATTAATGTCCTCTGCCGGAAAGGTAGTTTTAAGGGATCAACTTATAGACAAAGTGTGGGGACCTAATTTTTACGGGAGCTCTAAGACTCTCGACGTTCACATCAGAGGTATCAGAAAGAAGCTTCAGGAGAACGGATCAACCGAAGACAGAATTTCAACGGTTCGAGGGCTGGGATATAGGTTCGAAGCCGACGAAAAAGCCTGAGGTTAAACTAACTCACCAGTCAATGAGATAGTTAACCTATCATTTAAGTATCTTGAAAGTACCTTTGGAAGGGTAACAGTGCCGTCGGCATTACGCCCGGTTTCAACAACCGCAGCCCAAATCCGAGGCCAAGCAAGTGCGGAACCATTAAGAGTATTAATATACACAGGTTTTTGATCGTCCTTTTTTCGGTATCGAATATTTGCCCGTCGAGCCTGATAGTCCCCGAACCAGGATACCGATGACACCTCCAGCCATTTGTCACAACCCGGAGCATATGCTTCTATATCAAAAGTGCGCTTAGAGGAATTTCCCAAATCCCCTGTACAGAGATCCAGTATACGATATTTTAGACCGAGAAGCTCAACCAGCTTTTCAGCTCTTTCCAACAAAAGTTTGTGAGCAGCTTGTGAAGTATCTTCTGTTGTATAGGCTAAAATTTCGACTTTATCAAACTCATGAACTCTCAGAAGACCGCGAGTATCACTTCCAGCCGCTCCGGCTTCCCGCCTAAAGCACGCAGTAACCGCAGTCAAATATTTGGGAAGTTCATCTTCAATAAATATCTCATCTTTACCCAGTGAAGTGAGAGGCACTTCAGCAGTAGGTATAGCCCACAAATCGTCTCGTTCCATATGATAGGCCTCATCTGAAAATTTTGGAAGATGACCGGTTGAACGCATTGTGTCACTTTTAACAAAAGTAGGCGGACGAATTTCTTCAAAAACATCCGAATGCATATCTAAGGCAAAATTCGTTAGGGCTCGTATCAATTTGGCCCCTGCCTTTCGGTAAATAGGAAACATCGATCCTGAAATCTTTGCCCCATTTTTCATATCCAAAATCGATAGCTCCGCCCCGATATCCCAGTGCGGAACGCACTGATAATCGGCATATTGCATATCACCATTGACAATTTTTACAACAGGGTTTTCGCTGCTGTCTTTACCCACGGGAGTGTCTTTAGACGGAATATTAGGCAAATACAATAGCTTTAAGTTAAGTTCATCTTTTAAGGTATTGAGCTCTTTTTGTTGTTGTTCCAACTCCAGGGCGAACTTTTTAGATTCCATAATGAGTGGAGTTTCGGACATGGGATCTGCTATTGACTTGGTTTGTGAATACTGTTTCGACAACGCCTTAATCTCGGCTCGAATCGATTCAGTTGAGGTCATAAGATTTCTAACCTTAAGATCCAAGTCCATTATTTCATCAAGATCTCCAGGATCCACTCCTCTGGTCTGCAATGCCGATTTGCAGTTATCCAAATCAGTTCTAAGTAATTTAATATCAATCATAAGTCCACCATATAAAGCTTACAGTTTATTTTGCCAATCCCTAAGTAAGGTTAACGTCAGAGGTCCAAGGTGAGTA
>DAIDJA010000078.1 GCA_027451605.1 Acidimicrobiales bacterium | reverse complement strand
TTTTGATTTTAATTTGTCGGCACAATCAGTTACTCTGACCGTGGACCTCGGGCACTTCTCTCACAATCCCCGAAAAGAATGAGGTATCTAATAGTTTACCGCCAAATCGTTTTGATTTTTTTAACTTCAATGACCAAAATCGAAACGAAAATTCAAAAAACTATCACTGCTTCAAACCAATAATTGATCGGTTACAGATATGTTCCGGGACGTAGCTCTCCGGAGGAAGGTCCTCCGTCACCACCGGGCATCCTGTTGGACTGAATTTGATTTCTCATAGCCATCTGTTGAGCAAATAACGTTGCCTGGATGCCATGGAAAAGACCTTCAAGCCATCCTACCAATTGAGCTTGAGCTATTCTCAGTTCAGCTTCAGACGGTGCTTCTTCGGTGAACGGAAGTGTAATTCTTTCCAGTTCGCCCACCAGATCCGGGCTCAGGGTGCCCGCCAACTCCTTTATGGAAATGTTGTGGATTTCTGCCAGTCGTGTCCGAGCTTGTTCGTCCAGTTTTGACTGACGGACCTCATCCAGCAACTGCTTTACCATCGATCCTATCCTCATCACTTTAGCCGGCTGTTCCACCATTTCGACTACTTCAATTTCACCCGAAGAGTCTCTTGAGACATCAACGACTTCATCTACATCCGAATCTTCCCCGGCAGTTTCAACGACCAGTTCATTGGGTGATATCGGCTCAATCGGACCCGAACTGCAAGATATTAAATTAAAGTCACCATCATTTGGTGGGCAGTCGTATCCTGTGGGAAATGATTTTATGGTATTTAACCATGCAAAATTGTTAAACTGAGCAAAATTGAAAAATAACATCATAATGTAACTAATTTAATCCAAAAAATTTATACCCAATACCAAGTCAATTCAGAACAGTCATTTTTTAGAGGTGGTTTTTAATTTCCAAATTGGGATATACCCGTAAAGACGGTGGTTTTGAATTTGGCTCGTAACTCCGATTTTAATTTAACCGAGTTACACTAAGATATTAGTTATGCGAGTTTCGACACGAGGAGACTACGCTTCAAGGGCGTTACTTTCATTAGCACTGCACAAAGATGATTCAGGTCCGACTTCGGTAAAGGATTTAGCCGACAGAACCGGTCTTCCGCAGCCTTACTTGGAGCAAATACTACTGGCGCTAAAAGGTGCCGGAATCGTGGTCTCGAAACGCGGAGTGGGGGGAGGTTATGTGTTGGCAAGACCACTGAACCAGATTACTCTCGGCGAAATTGTCAGCGCGGTGGACGGACCTATATCGGCAGGGGATTTTGGCAGACCTCATGAGAACGGAGCCTGCCAGCACGAAGGGCAGTGCGTACTACTCGAAGTCTGGGATGAGGTAGGCGAACACATGAAAGAACATCTGTCGACATTCACTATTCAGGATATGGTGGATCGGTCGCTCGGCAAATCAGACGTCAAAAGACTCCATTAGGAAACACTTTAGACTACAAGGATAATTAAAGACATTAATACGGAGCTGCCACGGACAACGGTGGTCACCTTAATATTCTGTAAAATTCCACCTAATTATCGCCCTTGAGTCATGTTCATAGCCCAGGTAACTCACCGAACAGGGATCAAGTACAAGTTTTGAGCCAAAATGGGGATCCTGTCCGATCCAAGCACAAGCCAGAACCCTAAGAATGTGACCGTGAGCAAAAATGAGAACGTTTTTATCGAAATAGGGTTCGACCTTATCTACTACTCTCAAAGCCCTTTCATAAACCTGTTGAATCTCTTCCCCGTTGGTGACTCCGTCTTTAAAGAGGTTCCATCCGGGTTTAAGCTCATCCATTTGCAATGAAGTTAGTCCCTCTGTGTCACCGTAATTCCATTCCAAAAGATCATCATCAATTTGAATGTTGTCAAAACCCGCATATTTGGCTGTATCTTTGGCTCGGCTCAGCGGGGATGACAGTATCAGATCGAAACTAAATTGTCCCAAGTATGGTTTAAGCTTCTTGGCTGATTCGATACCGTCTTTAGTCAAAGAAATATCGGTTAATCCGGTATGCTGACCCGTCAACGACCATTGAGTTTGACCGTGTCTTACTAAAATCAACATAAAATAACCTTTATAAATTCAGAGCTAATCACTATTTAATCAGATATTTCCCGGCAGGTGGCCTTCGGCGACATAAATGCGTTTACCGTCAGCAGGATTAACCCATACCCGCATCAGCCTATTGGTAGATGGATCTCTGAATACTTCGTCGGTTCTTATTAAATTCGAAGTAGGTACAACCGGCTCTTCACCGTGTCGCTTTCTGACAAAGCTATAGATCAAAAGTGAAATAAAACCTACAACAATTAAAACAACTATGAGCCCAACCAACATTCCAATAAACACCAACTTAGCGACATTGCCTCAATTTTCCAAGACATCTCATTTATTTAGTTGACCCTCAGGAACAACTACCACAGCGGTGCCGTAAGCAATAACTTCGGTTATGCCCTGTACTATTTCAGATGAGTCAAATCTCATTGAGATTATTGCATTGGCTCCCATAATCCTTGCATTGTCGATCATTCTATCCAGTGCATGTCTTCTTGAATCTTCTACCAATTGAGTATATTGCTTAATTTCACCCCCGGCCATTGACTTAAATCCCGCTGTAAAAGATTTTCCGATTCCAAGTGATCTGGCAACTATTCCGTAAACAATCCCGAGCTCCTGTACGATTTCGAAGCCGTGAATTTTGAGGGCGGTTGATATCGGAATTGACGTAGGAGGAGGAGGCGCACTCTGTGTTCCATACGGATCCTGATTTTGCGGGACGTTCTGTTGGGGCCCCTGATTGTATCCCTGATTGTATCCCTGTGCGTTTCCCTGATTGTATCCCTGTGCGTTTCCCTGTGGATCAGGCTGATAATTTCCCTGAGGCATATTCTGAGGGACGTTTCCTGGATTATACCCAGGATTATTCTCCGGATAGTATGTCACTTCTAATCTCCTCTCCTTGAACTGATGTACATATAATACCTTAGTTCGACCAGATTAATCGGCGAAAATTTTCAACGAATAGTTGTTTAAATTTCCCACGGTTACATATAAGGTTCCGACAACAGCCCCCTTGTGAAGATTCGCCTCGCTTATTCCAATCATTCTCTTGGCATAAAAGACTTGTGTACCGCTTTCCAAATACGCGGTGACCCCATTAACCTTTAAATTAAATCTCATATTCATACCGCCGACCTCCCGGATCTGACCTATATCATTTTGAGAAGGAAGATTAACCTTTTGCAACCCCTTTGTAATACTTTGGAACAAAAGTTGACCGTAATGGGCAAGTTGTCTGAGTATCGAATACGTTCCTGCCAATCCGATCATTACCCCGACCACGGTGAGGGTAAGACCCTGATAGTTAAAAGGAGTCGCAAAGACCAGCACTCCCCCCGCCTGTGGCGTATATCCGGTTTTAATTCCGTAGGTGCCATCAACACCCAACATCGGATTGGTGCTCTGTTGCCACCCCGAAACCGGAAAGTTAATGCTCGGCTGATCTACAATTTGTTTTACGATTGGATTTTGAATTAGCTGCATGGCCAAAATTGTCTGATCGAAAGCGGTGGACACGTCCCCCGGATTTAATCCGCTCGGATCCAAATAAGTAGTATGATACATCCCCAATGCCTTGGCTTGAGCATTCATCTTTACCACAAAACTCGATACGGTTTTGGCATCAATTCTGGCCAAAAGGTCCGCGACATTATCCGCACTCGGGACCAGTAAATATGTGAGTAGGGTTCGTTCACTTAAAACCTCTCCGGCCATTACCCTGGATTCAGAATCACCTTGGGAAACTGCTGTTGCCCACTCAGTCTGGTCCAATTGCGTTACCGTATAATTAAATCCATTTCCGCTTGGCGACATCGGAAAATCCTTAAGAATTAGATATGCGGTCATTAATTTAGTCACACTCGCAAGTGGCTTAGGTGTTGCATCCCCGTTAGTCGCTAGTACTCCCGACCCTACGACACCAACTGCGGATTCAATCGGATTGGGCGGCCACTGTATTCCTCCGGTCACGGCTGATACGGTATAACTTTGGGGTAAAGTAACCGCAACCTTAAAAATTGGCTTGGAAACTGCCGCCCCCAAAGAAGAGCCGATCAAAATGATGAACAAAAATACTATGATAATCGCACCGATCAGCGAGTTCCTTCGTCTCCTTCTGAATAACTCTCTTCGGTGTGCGATCCTCTGTTGTCTTGAAGTAATATTAGCTCCGCTCATGTAATCGACTTAATTTTTAACGAATAAAACAAAGAGCAAACAGCTGATTTAAATTTGTCCATACTTTTTAGCATTTGGGTTTAAACGATCACAAATTAACAGCTATAGCTTCGTTAATTTGTTGATCTTGGCCACGTTATTGATCTATGGCTAAATTTTTACCACGATCATCCTAACATTTTTAATAAAAAAGCGCTTTATCTATTCTATTTGCTCGGACAATTATAAAAAGGTCAAATATAAATAGAACTGGGGGTAATTTCGTCTTTTATTCGTGCAACTTCAGTTAAAATAACCGATTTCCACGAATCGGGAAGATATTTGTTTTGCCGTCTTCGGTATCAGTAGCCGGATTAAATGCCTGATCTGCAATCAAATCTCAGACGATTTAACCCGAAATATCGAATTCGAACATTAAAATGGGAATATACCCCCTAGGGTATCTGTTGTAAACGGCATGAACATTTTTTCAAATAAATCGATATCCGCGGATCTCTTGATAGACCACGTTTACGACCAGACAGATTCCATAATCTTAGACGTTAGACAAAGAGAAGAATTTGAAGAATGGTCAATTAAGAACGCTCTGAATATTCCGCTTAACGAACTGCCCGACAATTTAAATGCAATTCCCAAAGACAAAAAGATTCTCGTAATATGCGCTTCCGGCAACAGGTCACGCTACGGTTGTAAAATTCTTAAAAGTTCCGGCTACGATGCAGTCAACGTAGACGGTGGTATGTTTGCATGGAGTACGGCCTACGACACGGTAAACGTTGACGTTGACGGATTGGAACTAATCCAACTGAGAAGAGTCGGAAAAGGATGCCTTTCCTACATGATAATATTCGACTCGCAGGCTTATGTAATAGATCCGACTGTCCATTTGGAAAGGTATATTGAACTGGCACAAAGCCGCAATTCAAAAATTACAGCAATTTTTGATACTCATTTACACGCCGATCACTTAAGCGGGTCTAGACTCCTCAGCAGTGCCACCGGGGCACAACTTTATCTGAACCCGGCCGATAACTTTCACTTTGAATTCACTCCCCTTAAAGACAATCAGAAATTTAATTTAACTAACGATTTGTATCTATCGGTTACAACGCTATCCACTCCCGGACATACTAATGGGTCGGTAGTATTTAACATCGCCAATCGAATACTTTTGACCGGTGACACACTGTTTGTTGACGGAATCGGGCGTCCCGATCTTGCCGATAAGGCAGTTGAATTTGCAGATAACCTATATGAGTCACTTCACGGCAAATTACTAAAATTCAACGATGATACCGTAATACTCCCCGCTCATTTTGGCTCAGACACACCGATTAAGAAAAATAAACCTGTCTCAGTTAACTTAGGCACATTAAAACATACAATGGAACCATTATCGCTTGATAAAAAGGAGTTCATGGCTTGGGTTACAAATGAGAAAATAGACAGACCGCCTTTCTATCAAGAAATAATAAAATCAAATATGGGGATAAGTAACCTTGGGCCTGAGGTACTCGTAAGCCTGGAGATGGGTCCAAACCGGTGCTCAATCTAAATATAGAGGAGGAATCATGAACTTCCCGGAAGAGATTTCAAAACAAACACAAAACAGAATTTCAAGAGTCAAGGGTCAACTTGCCGCCGTAGAAGTTATGCTCCAAGATCAAAAAGATTGCAAAGAGATCTTAATACAACTTGCGGCAGCAAACAAGGCGATCCAGAGCGCTACGGTAAACCTTTTTACTTCAGCCCTCAAATATTGCGCTTCGAATGATGAATTCTTAAAAAAAGAAGATGAATATGGGTTTGAAGACATCGAAAAACTTTTTACAAAAATAATATAACTTTAAAAAATGAAAGGAATCATATGAACAGTATTACAGCGGAGCTCAATGTAGATCTACAAAAAGCCGAAGAGATAGTTACGGAAGAGCTTAAGAAGGTGGGATTTGGAGTTCTGACAAAAATAGATGTATCTAAAACATTAAAAGAGAAAATAGACGTAGATTTTCAGCCACTCATCATCCTTGGAGCATGCAATCCAAAGTTCGCACACAGGGCGTTAAGTCACGACATCAATCTGTCATTATTGCTACCGTGTAACGTAACGCTTTCAACTGCTACCGGTTCCGATAAAATCATAGTTAAATCTGTTGACCCAAGAGACTTAATCGAAGGCGATGAACTTTCCGAACTCGCCGGTGAAGCTTTTGAAAAGCTATCACAGGCACTCAATAACGCACGGAATGTTGCCAACGGGTAATCCGGCTGAATTTTAGAATCCATTGCAAAAGATTCCAAACTGGTTAGATTAAAGTTTAGGTAAAGTCACTTCAATAGACAACCTGGATTTCAAATAGCAACCTGATTGATTATTCAACCTTTTCAACTTCGCCGGTTGTCTCATTAATAAGTAGGCCTACGAGGTTCTCCGAATTAATATAGGGTGCATTTTTTATCAATTCGAGCGACCCTATCATGTTGGCTCTACTGTCTTTAAAGGCATGGGTCTTCCAGGCGGGCCTTTCGCCTCCTAAGTTCTCAATTTCGTCCAAAAACTCAACGTCATCCAAGATTTTAAGACCACAGTCAAGATGCTGCATAACGATAATTTCATTGGTATTAAGTTTTCTCTGCGAAATTGCAATCGACCTTAAAACATCTTCGGTAATAACACCTCCCGCATTTCTTACTATGTGTGCCTGTCCCGAACCCAGAGAAAATATTTTAAAAATATCCAATCTTGAGTCCATGCAGCTGACTATTACAAGCTGCCTCATGGGCTCCTTTTGTAGATTATTTGTTTCGATCCTTAACTGATAATTTAAGGCATTGTTTATTAAATCCGAATTACGCAAGTTTGTCCTTTCCTGTTAACTGGGTGTTTAAAGCATTCAAATACTGTATCTTCTATTTTACATAGATCATTTCTTTCGGTCTTCTATCGTGTTTTGTAGTGCATTATTACACCTAGCCCCGAAACGTGTACAGAACTTACTCTATTAATTACAAGAGTTTTAGTTAGAAATCGGGAAAGATGGAGGTTAATCCAACGGGACTCAAATTATTTGCAATATCAACGGACATACTCGCCAGATTCGAAAACAATGTCTCGCCGGCATTGGTTATTACCGGAGGGCTTTGATTCCGGCCAATACCCATACGAAGCATTACATTACACGAAAGATCGTTAATTTTAAAATCAGTAGATCCCTGAACCGTCTGCCAATTTGTGCCGACATTTGTTATGGCCGCCAAATAATAATTC
>DAIDJA010000077.1 GCA_027451605.1 Acidimicrobiales bacterium | reverse complement strand
CTATTTAATATTTAAATTATTTAATTTATTTAATGTTTAAATTATTTAATTTATTCAATGAGAATTAATTTAATTCATTTAATGTTTAAAATATTTAATTTATTCAATGATAAATATTTTAATCTATAATTAAATAAAAATATCTAATTAATAATATATTTAATATATTTAATATTTAAATTACTTAATTAATTCAATAATAAATATTTTAATCTATAATTAAATAAAAATATCTAATTAATAATATATTTAATTTATTTAATATTTAAATTATTTGACATAGTTCCGACAAAAAACAAGATCTCTATCAATAGGACAACTTTCGGTTATAATTACGATTTTTATATCGATCTTGTATTTTTGGCGGTGTTCATTGCCATGTTGATACTTCATTCTGTTTCAGTCAAGTCTGACACGGGTTTTGCTATAGATCCTATATGTAAGATGCAGGTGGACAAATCAAATGCGGCTGCGACATTTAAATACAATGGCAACAGTTACTACTTTTGCTCACCGAAGTGTAAGGAGCGCTTTCAAGAAGACCCCGGTAAATTTGTAAAAAATGTATCCGAATCGGAGGTTTTACTACATGAAGATAAAAGGCAAAGCACTATAGAGAGTAAATCTGACGACCTCGGCTTTGCTATAGACCCTGTATGCAATATGCAGGTGGATATTTCAAACCCGCCGGCGGTCTCAATATTTGATGAAAAGCCGTATTACTTCTGTTGCAGTCATTGCAAGCAAAGCTTTGATCAGGATCCAAAGGGATTTTTAAGCGGGGATGTTAAACCAAAATCCATGTCTCAAAACAAGGCTTCCGTATCTTTAACTAAAAAGCCCGGTCATTAATTTGGACATTAATTATTGTCGTGGCGATTACAGTTCAGTTACTACCTGAAATGCTTCCGCCAAAGTCCCTTCCGGTGCCCCGTAGAGCTTGGCATTGTGAGAGAGAAACTCTTTAATAAATTCACGAACAATTTCAATGTCGCTCAGCTGTGAAACATGTTTGGACAATGCTTTAATTTTAAGGTCAAATGTGTCGGTGATGTCTACTGAGGTCACCTTAGTTCCGTTATTGCCTTTTGCAACATTTGGATATATCCCGTTAGACATTGAAGCGTTAATCTCAGAGTTGGGTACCCCATTATTTGAAATTGGTCCCAAGAATGCATGCGGTGAAGCCATAAGCCAAAGTTCAGAAACAATATGGGGCTCAAGTCCGTCTTCCAACAGAGAAGGAAATGCAAACGGATTTCTTGAATCCGGATAAACGCTGAATAATGTCGCCTGTCCGACGGCCAGGTGATCGGGATGAGAGGCTGCAATCCTCATCCAGCTAATTTCAGGTGACGGTCCCAGAACTCTAAAAGGTCTGATTTCGCGAATTACTTTTGAAATTTGAAACCTTAAGTCTTGACCCGCAACAACGTTACCGTCTTTAAAATCCAAAAATGAAATATTATTTACACCCACTGCCGCCGCCGCCGCTGTCTGTTCTCTTACTCTAATTGTAGCCATCTCGTCTCTTAACACTGTCCTGTCAGATCCACCGGCATCACCTTTAGTCGCGATTAAATATGAGACGTCGTAGCCTTCCTTAACCCACTTGGCAACGGTACCGGCGGCTCCGAAGTCCAAGTCGTCAGGGTGGGCGGCTATGCATAAAATTCTATTATTTTCGTTTTCCGGCATTTTTATATTGTGGTTAGGCCCTTAACAGTGCCAACGAATCTGAAGCGGTAAGCTCCCTGTCGCTGTCTAAGGCATTATCTTTTGTTTTTCTAAATTGTACCCCAATTTCAAGCGCTTTTGTCATGCCTTTTATCAGTTCGCGAAGTTCCGGTGGCGGGGGAAAGTATTCGTCTTCAATTACGTTTCCAACCTCTTCGTAACCGTTTTTGGGATTGAGCCTTTCAATTACTTTAAATACGAGTTCATCAGGTGCCGAAGCCCCGGCAGTGACTCCCACGATACCCGTTAAGTCATCCGGAACCTCTGAGTCGGAATTTACCCTTATTACATTTTTGGCTCCCCTGGCTTTGGCGACTTTTGTCAGGGCTACTGTATTTGAAGAATTTGCCGAACCTACCACTATCACGGTTTCTGCCATATGAGATATTTCCGCTAAGGCATCCTGTCGGTTTGTTGTGGCAAAACAAAGGTCGCCCCGATTAGGCATCCAGAGATCCGGATGAGTTATTATAGCTTTGTCCAGAATATCTTTCCATTCATCTTGACTTAAGGTGGTTTGGGCCAAAAGTGCCGTGGGAGAAGAATCCGAAATCGGTATATTGTCTAAATCCTGAGGGGTCTCAACCAAATAAACGGATTCCGGAGCCACAGCCATCGTTCCGACAGCTTCTTCATGCCCGCTATGACCAACATAAATAATGTTGAACCCTTTTTTTGAGCGAATTTTCACTTCGTGATGGACCTTGGTGACCAGGGGGCACACCGCGTTAATAACCACCCTGTGATCCGTTCGTGCGGATTCTTCAACATCGGGAGCCGTTCCGTGGGCACTTAGCATCAAAGGACTGAAAGCAGGAACCAAGTTAACGTCGTCGATAAATACGACTCCATTTTTCTTAAAGATTTCAACCACGTAATGATTGTGAACTATTTCATGGTAGCAGTAAACCGGGGGGGGGAATATTTTAACCATCCAGGCAAGGGCCTTTATGGCCTTTTCAACCCCGGCGCAGAATCCCCTGGGGGTTGCAAGAAGTACTTTATCAACACTCATCGTATATATTATTGTAGGTAGGTTATAGGGCTTTAAATGCCATTATTTATGCTGATAGATACTGGCTCCCAGCTTCAAGAATTCTTCACTCTTTGCCCTGAAACCTTCTGCTATTTCACTTTCGATTGCTTCATCGCTTACAGATTCAGCCGATTCTTTTGACATCTTTCTAATATCCTGCGTTATTTTCATTGAACAGAACTTAGGTCCACACATGGAACAAAAATGTGCATTTTTAGCAGGTTCTTGAGGAAGCGTATCGTCGTGATATGATCTTGCGGTATCGGGGTCCAATGAGAGGTTAAACTGATCATTCCATCTGAACTCAAATCTTGCCTTTGAAAGCGCATCATCCCTAATCTGTGCCCCGGGATGTCCTTTGGCTAAATCTGCGGCATGTGCTGCGATCTTATAGGCGATCATACCCTGTTTGACATCGTCTTTATTGGGAAGACCCAGATGCTCTTTCGGAGTAACGTAGCACAGCATTGCAGTGCCGAATGCTCCGATTAATGCCGCTCCGATTGCAGACGTAATATGGTCGTATCCGGGGGCAATGTCAGTTGTTAGAGGTCCCAGTGTATAAAACGGCGCTTCGTGACATAGTTCCATCTGCAGATCCACATTTTCTTTAATCTTATTTATTGGAACGTGTCCGGGACCTTCTATCATTACTTGTATGCCGCGATCCCAGGCAATTTTTGTCAGTTCACCTAGTGTCGCCAGTTCGGCAAATTGGGCTGCATCATTTGCATCGGCTACGCTGCCGGGTCTGAGGCCGTCTCCAAGCGAAAAGCTGACGTCATATTTTTCCATAATTGAGCAGATCTCTTCAAAGTTCGTGTACAAGAAATTTTCCTTATGGTGAGCCAGGCACCAAGCGGCCATAATTGAACCTCCCCTGGAAACAATGCCGGTAACTCTTTTGGCCGTCAATGGGATGTATTCAAGTTTTACTCCCGCATGGATTGTGAAATAGTCGACTCCCTGTTCTGCCTGTTCAATCAAAGTATCCCTCATCACCTCCCAGCTCAAATTCTGTGCGATACCGTCAACTTTCTCAAGGGCTTGGTAGATCGGTACGGTACCTATCGGTACAGGTGAGTTTCGTATTATCCACTCTCTGGTCGTATGAATATCAGGTCCGGTTGATAGGTCCATGACAGTATCGGCTCCCCATTTAGTCGCCCATTGCAACTTTTCCACTTCTTCTTCGATTGAAGAACTAATGGCCGAATTGCCGATATTGGCATTAACTTTTGTCAGAAAGTTTCTACCTATTATCATCGGTTCAAGTTCTCTGTGATTGATGTTCGCCGGTATTATCGCCCGCCCCGAAGCTACTTCTTCAGCGACGAATTCCGTGGTTACTCCCTCGCGGATGGCAATAAATTCCATTTCCTTTGTTATGACTCCCGCCTTCGCATACTGAAGCTGTGTAATCTTATGCCCGGGTTTTTTGGCAAATACCTTGACGTTGCCGGAAAAGGACTTAGTTGAAATCTGTAAATTTTGCTTTGATTGGTTGAGTCTTTTACGTCCGTCATCTCTGATGCTGAATAAACGCCCCTGTACAATTTCGGTGTCTTTCCTATCCAATATCCATGTTTCTCTCTTCGGCTGAAGCCCATCTTTTGGGTCGGCAATTTCTCCTTGAGTATCGTAAAGAAGTATCGGCGATTCCGGGTCTTTTTCGTCGAGAGATTGTAAGTCGACCTTTATGAAAGGCACTTCAAGAGAGCCGTCGCCATTAGAAATTTTAATTCTGGTTCTCCCATTTTCGGATGGTTTGTCGGATGTGTTCATATAATCTCCAAAATGCGTAAAAAGGCATTTTTCCGTCAAATTATTAACTTTTTGACGATAGCCCTATCTTTAAATATATTTTACAAATAGCTTAGTTCCAAAATATTTGTTTGATTTGTTTACTTTTGTAATATCATTGCCTAAACTCATAAACTATGGGTAATTTAGAAAAAGGTAAAAAAGCACCGTCTTTTAACTTAAAGAATCAAGACGGCAAATCGGTAAAACTGTCAGATTACATAGGTTCCAAAGTCATAGTATATTTTTATCCCAAAGACGACACTCCGGGCTGCACCACTGAAGCATGTCAGTTCCAGGATAACCTTCGGGAATTTTCCAAGCTAAAAGTTCCCGTTCTGGGGATATCACCTGACAGCGGGGAAAGTCATAAGAAATTCAGAGAAAAGTATAAGCTTAATTTTGATTTGCTCTCTGACGAGAGCCACAATACTATGGAAGCCTACGGAGCTTGGGGAGAAAAGACTCTTTACGGTAAAAAGTCAATCGGAGTTATCCGATCGACTTTTTTGATAGACGAAAAAGGTGTGATAATTAGAGCTTGGTATCACGTGCGAGCGGACGGACATGCATCGGCCGTACTTGCAGAGATTGCCAAATCTTAACTACCTTGCCCTTCTCTTTAAGAGGGAAGAATGATAAGCCACAGTTATTGTCTTGTCGCCGGGATTATTCAAGTACTTAAACTCAACGTTGCTTTTGGCATGGTTCTTGGTCAAGAAGTATGGCTGATTTAACCTGTAAATCAAGCTTGGGTCTGTGGCATTCGATTTTGCGGATTTGTTAAAAAGTTTCATTTCTGCTCTCCTTTTATCTAGGTTTTTCCAAAACGTTACTTATATTGTCGATATCGTTTATTTGCTGTTAGTTATCAAAATTTTAAGATTTTGTTAAATATAAGAAATAATCTAAAGGATTAGAGAACTTTAAAGATCTTATTGCCGTCTATAAAAGTTCATCCTTATAATTTTTAGACAAATATATACTTTTAGGGAATATGACCCACTTCACATATTTTTAAGTTAGAATTATGCGGTGGACAGGCGCAAATTTTTGGTTACTTTGGGGGGATTGGTTGTATTGGCCGGTGCAGGTGCTGATATCTACCACATCTACGAAAGTAAACAGTTAAAGCCGCTTTTAGTACCTAAGGCCTACGGCACCATTAAGTATATATCGGGAGTCATAGACAGCAAGTATGTAAATTTCAAGCCGGGTTGGACTGTTTCAATTCCTACCGGCCGCAAACTTGCAGGAATAGTTTTTTGTATGCATGGATTTGACAATAATCACGATATGGCATTTAGCCAACTACAAATCCCGCAGGTTGCCGGGTCTCTTAATTTAAATGTAGCCGTTGCCGCCGTTGACGGAGGGGCCGACTCGTATTGGCATAAACGATCGGACGGAACCGACTCAATGACCATGTTTATCTCTGAATTCATACCGATAGTTAACAAGCTGGTCGGAAATTTGCCTCAGGTAATGATGGGTTGGTCCATGGGAGGTTACGGAGCCATTCTTGCCACCGAACAATTCCCCGAAGATTTTGTCGGAGTAGCCCCCGCAAGCCCGGCAATCTTTTTGGCTCCGGGACTTACGGCACCGGGGGCCTTTGACTCTCCGACTGATTTTTATGCAAATGACGTATTCACCGGGATAGCCAAATTAAATAATAAGGCAATTGCCGTAGCCTGCGGAACCGGGGATCCATTTTATAATGCCACGAAGGACTTTGTCGCAGATCTTAAAACTCCGTACTATTCGTATTTCGGTCCGGGTGGTCATGATGCCCAGTTTTGGCAGGCTGCAGCCTTTAAACAACTTACTGCCATTAGGAACTCACTGAGTTGGTAATTATGGATGTGACTTCGGTTTCAAGTCAGTTTATTTTATCCCAGATAGAGCCCCAGTCCCGCAAAAGATAGGCAAACTATCGTTGTGCCGACCAAGTTTAGGGTTCCTTGCAGATAAGATTTGGAGCTAAATAGATTAAAAGTCTCGTACATATATGTCGAAAATGTCGTAAATGCCCCGCAGAAACCTGTTCCCAATATTGTTGCGGTAAAGTTACCGATATGATGACCGGAGCTTAGTCCTTCGATTATTCCGAGAAAAAAAGATCCCGTTGCGTTAATAGCAAACGTTCCCATGGGGAAACTCGCACTTGTTTTGTTGCTGATTGTCCGATCAGTTAGATATCTTAGACATGCACCGATGCTACCTGCGATACCGGTTAACAGAATAAGCAAATTGGATCAGTCCTAACTTTGTTTATAGTGGAGTACGGAAACGTTCTCCGTAAATGCTATTCCGCCACCCAATAGATCTGCAATGGATTTATAAAATTCCCGAATTTTATCTTCAAGATCGATCATGGTAATAACAATCGGAAGATCGGATGACAGCGAGAGTATCCTTGTGGAATGGATATGGTTTGTGCGTCCGAAACTTTCTATCCCACGTACTACTGTTGCTCCGGCGATGCCAAATGAGTGGGCTCTTTTGACAATTTCAACATAAAGCGGGTGGTGATTGAACTGATCGTTCTCACCGTAAATTATTGTAAGTTTAAGTGCATCTTCGTTGGCCAGTTCCATATATGTCCTTTCGAAATTATGTGACAGATCTCATGGGCGGTAAATATTTTAAAAAATATGTGCTTGCATTTTATGATTATTGGTTTAAGTATTATTTCGGATTAAATTACCGGTTATTGCTTTAGCGACTATATTTCCTATCACAATTGCCAAAAAACCCAAAATCAGCATTGAAACCAAAAATTCAGTTGCAACGAAAAACCTGTGATATGAAACGAGTTTGTCTATATTTACGGCCATTGTGGATTCTGTTGTCAACGCTCCGCAGAAACCTATTAGAACCATTGGCCTAATAGCAGCAGAAGATCCGGTGATTACCAGAATAATAGTTGCTACAAACCCGACTATGGTTGCTCCGGCAATATTTACAATAAAAGTATCCACGGGAAATTCTCTGGGCGAGCTTT
>DAIDJA010000076.1:5202-7690 GCA_027451605.1 Acidimicrobiales bacterium | reverse complement strand
ACGTCGTGCCCATTCTGAATTGCCACACCTGCCGCCGTCGCCAGCCACTTGGGGTAGTAGAGCGTGCCGCTCTTGGTCACCGCGGGACTGCGCTGCACGCGGGAGAACTTCGGGTGAAACGGTGGGTTCAAAAACAGTACGGTTAGACGTAATTTTTGACTACGTTCCCGGAGAGACGTTCTATTTAAATTTTAACCCTTCTGATCTTGTAGTAATCAAAGCCCACAGTTGATGAATTTCAAAATTTGATAATATTGTGTTGTGGATGAGATTGAATTTAATAAGGCCATGAACACCCTTTTTGTCTATGGTACTTTAAAACCGGGGCATTTTAGATTTGCAGTTATAGAGCCATTTGTAATAGATGAGGAATTAATTGCAGACACGGCCAAAGGAATTCTGTTTGACAGCGGTTACGATTGGCCGGCAGCCATATTCGACAATTCGTTGGAAAGTGAAATACCTGGATTTATAATAAAAATAAACTCTAACAATTTGGAAGAGATATTAACATTATTGGATGAGGAAGAGGGAGTAAACTCGTTACTGTTCAGAAGAAAAGTAATTCAAACAAGCTCCAAAGTGAACTGCTGGACTTATGAGTATGCGCGATCAACCGAAGGATTCAAAATAATACAATCTTGGGACAAGTATTGAGCTGAAAGCTAAAGATTGAATGTCTTAAGATAGAAGATTCATGTCGGGCTTAGTATGTGACAGGTTTAAAAGGTATTTAAGTCTGCTTAGTGGGAAATTAGAGTGTCCGGATTTTGGTGTCTTCACTGCAAGCACCTGATGTATGGAAACCTTGTTGTCTTCAAAAGTAACTGCAGAGCCTGCCATATATAATCGCCATATTCTTGCTCGCTGATGACCTACAACCTGAACCGCATCTTCGTAATTGTTTTCAAGATTCGAAACCCAATGCCGTAAAGTTTTGGCGTAGTGGTCTCGCAAAGATTCAACATCCCTGACTTCAAACCCGGAGTTTTGCATTGAAGTCACCACGTATCCTACCTCTTCAAGTTCTCCGTCCGGAAATACGTATCTGTTTATAAAAGAGTCTTTGCCAGTAAGACCATGTCTCTTCCCATCGTCAAAAGGTCTTGAAATTGCGTGATTTAAAAGTTTTCCATCGTCTTTTAGCAGAGAGTTAAGTTTTTTAAAGTAGTTTTTTAGTTCAGACTTTCCTACATGTTCTGACATTCCAACAGAGCTTATGGCATCAAAAGTTTCATCTTTAAGGTCTCGATAATCTAATAGCCGGATCTCAACTCTGTCTTCAAGATGCAAAGTTTTTATTCTCATGGTCGCGTATTCATACTGTTCTTGGGACAGGGTAATCCCTACACCGGTTACCCCGAAATTTAAAGCTGCGTAAATCAACAGAGTACCCCAACCGCAACCGACATCCAAAAGTCTCTGCCCTTTATTTAATTGAAGTTTTCTGCATATTAAGTCACATTTTTCCAGCTGCGCTTGCTCCAAAGAAATTTCCGTATTTCTGTTGTAATCATTTCCAAAATATCCGCACGAATAAACCATCGATTCCCCGAGGATCAGTTCATAAAATTCATTTGAAACATCGTAATGATACGAAATATCTTCTTTGTCCCTGGTTTTCGAGTGCAGAACCTTTATCATCCTTGAAGTCGGTTTTATTTCGGTCTGCGGTGGTTTGGGAGGAAGGCCTATAACTTTTAATTTGATAAGTGCCTGTATTATCTTTAATTTTGTGCTTAGATTGAAATCGAAATCAATTTGACCCAAAGAATTTTCCAGTAGATTTCGAAGTTCCAGTAAATCAAATATACTGCCTTTAATTTCGAGATCACCTGATACGTAGGCTCTTGCAAGACCCAGTTCTCCCGGTGAGAACAATAGTCTCTTAAATGCATCCGGTGAGTTTACCTTTATGGTACATATCGAGTTTGGAGAAACAAGCGATGATCCATCCCAAAGTTCTAAGGAAAGCGGAAGTTCACGCTTAAAAATGTCTGTTATAAGTCCATTAATGACTGACGACAAATCAGTTTTTTGCATCGATAGTTATTTTAGTCAATGATGACAAAACTGTGACACGGTGGATACAGTAACTGAACCGGATCTTCACGTTTCAGTGGTCGAGACCGGCATCGATCCGGTGACCTCACGCTTTTCAGGCGCGCGCTCTACCAACTGAGCTACTCGACCATATATAATCAGTAAATTAATTTATCACAAAACTTTATTGCCGTTGAACTGAAAACAGCTCCTATAATGATAACAGTACCTGTATTGATAATTCGGATATGTACGGTTCTGATTGTAATATGAAAGCGACTATTCAGTATCGCTTAATATCGATAACTCATATTTTCGATGAATCCCCGATTTCCTATTGCAATTAATTCTCTTCAAGATTAATTTTCTGGGCGGACCTGACGGGATTTGAACCCGCGACCTTCGGCTTGACAGGCCGACGTGCACTCCAGGCTGCACTACAGGT
>DAIDJA010000076.1:0-5192 GCA_027451605.1 Acidimicrobiales bacterium | reverse complement strand
CCAAACTATGAAAAAGACAAATAGGTAAATTTTGTTTATTTCACTTAATTTGTGATAGATACTTATTTTAGTAGATTTTTTAAAACCGGTTTTTTGTTTTGATAAACGGCAGCCAATGGAAGGGGACCTATAAAAAGGCGACAGGTAGAAAAATCTATGCTTAATCTTTGCTTAAAATTTTCGAGTGTAACATCTCAAATGCCTTAAATATTGTTTTATTAACTAGATTAGAATAGTGTGTGCTATGTTTAATTTGCAGTTGGGGTGCATTTATTATGGCACTTTGCTACATTTACACTTAATTTGAGTTGAAACTTATGAGGGAATTAGAAAGATGGAATTAAAGTTCGGATGGGAAACCGTGTCTATCGGAGAAACTCCGATTCAGGCTTTTTTAAGTTCTTATGTCCAGGTTCAAGATACTGCTCCAATGGTCATATTAGTCCAGGAAGTTTGGGGGGTTAATGATCACATTGAAGATGTAGCGATAAGATTTGCAAAAGCCGGCTACAGCGTTGTAGCTCCGGATCTTTTGTCGATAGGTGGAGTCAGGGCACCCGAAGTTAGTTTTGCACGGGTTGAGGAGCTGAAAGGTGTGATAGATTCGGTAGGTTTTGCGGTTTTTGGAGATTCAAACAAAAGACGGGAAACTTTAGAATCAATGGATCCTGAGTTGGCAGAAAGAATTGTTCAGACCCAGGAAATGACTTTTTCTCAAATTGCCAAAAAGAATGAATATGTTGAGACAATTAAATCCATCATTAAAGGATATAAGTCCAAAAGTAATAGCAGAAAAGTTGGTGCTGTCGGATTTTGCATGGGCGGCGGTATTGTTTCCGCTTTGGCATGCTCTGATTCTGAATTGGATGTCGGTGTCTCATTTTACGGCGGGGTGCCATCTGAAGACATCATGGGAAACATTTCATGTCCCTTATTGGGGATATATGCCGGTGAAGATCAGGCAGTAAATTCTGGGATTGAAACCTTTAAAAAACATGTCGAGGCAGTAAACGGCGACTACAGAGTAGTGATTTATCCCGGAGCTCAGCACGGATTTCATAACGACACAAGACCCGCATATTCAATTGATGCATCCAGAGACGCTTGGGCGCGTTGTCTGACGATGTTTTCAGAGTTTTTGGGCGAAGACTATTCAGCCCTTTAGTTCTACATTCAACTTAAATTAACCCGGAGTAGCTATTTCAATGCATAAAGTTTATAAAACGATCGGTACTTTTTCGGTCAAAGCCCGTTGGTTCATACTGATATTTTGGGTTTTGGCGACAATTTTGGCAGTACATTTCTTCCCTTCCTTAAATTCCGTATCCAATTCAAATAATTCGGCCTTTTTGCCGGCTAATTCTCCTTCAACTAAAGCCGAAACGCTTGATGCACCGTTTGCACCTTCGGGGGTAGTGCCGGTTCAAATCATTGTTGTGTCCAAAAATGGCCAGCTAACTGCAAGTGACATACAAGAAATCAGTATCCTTAAGGCCGATCTTGCCAAGGTGAATTCGATAGTCAAAGTTCAGGATTTAGGAGTGTCGCTTGACAAACAAGCGGAACTGATTCAAGTTTTGAGTAATACTTCACAGGGACCATCAACCGGGGACAATACACTAATTGCCGCTGTTACCGGTGCCGTGAATAAGACATTAACTGGCAGCGATCTTTCCGGTCATGTTGGTGGTGAGGTGGCAATTCAGGTTGCGTCACAGTCCAAGACGGGTAATACTTCAAATCAGCTACAACTATTTTCGATAATTTTTATTTTGGTTCTACTGTTTTTGGTTTTTCGTTCGATTTTGGCGCCGTTTTTAGTCCTGTTACCTGCAGTTCTTGTGGTTACAATCTCCGGTCCTGTTATAGCTGAGCTGGCCCATCATGGTCTTCAGGTATCTGCAATAAGCTCTTTTCTTTTGATTGTTTTGTTGCTTGGAGCCGGTACCGACTATGGGTTATTTTTAATATTTAGACAACGGGAGGAGATAAGAAACGGACTTTCTCACCACGATGCCATAATAAAGGCGGTATCTAGGGTCGGAGAGTCGATCACGTTTTCGGCAGGTACCGTCATCGCTGCGTTACTTTCTCTTATGGCTTCAACATTTGGAATTTATAAATCTTTGGGCATACCTCTTGCAATCGGAATATTTTTTATGCTGTTAGCAGGATTGACGCTACTTCCCGCGCTTTTTGCGATTTTTGGGCGAGCGGTATTCTGGCCAAGCAGGCCGAATCCCAATCAGAAAAAATCGGGGGCATGGGGAGAAATTTCGGCTGCTATTGTTAAAAGACCCGCCGTCACTTTGGTGGTCGGTATAATATTGTTCGGAATAATGGCTGTATTTTCAGTCGGTGATAAACCTGCGGGCTTCGGCGGTACAGCTACTGCGCCAAAAGGAACCGATGCTGCGGTGGCGAGCCAGTTAATAAGCCAGCACTTTCCAAAAACCAGTTCAAATCCAACCGCGGTGATTTTTAAATTTGGAGAGCCAATATGGCAAACTCCGGGCAAACTTAGCCAAATACAATCCGATTTAATTAAATCAGGGTATTTTACGAAGATTTCAGGTCCTCTGTCGGTATCTACACTTAAGCTGACCGCATCCGATTGGGTGAGATTGCATTCGTTGCTTGGTAATCCGGCAAAGCTTTCGCCGCTCCCACCTTCGAACTTATCCGAAATGTCCGTTACTAAGAACGAGTATATTGCGTACGCTGCGTCTAAAAACTTTGTGTCATCTGATGGTAAGACCTTGCAGTATCTGGTAGGACTGTCAACAGGTGATCCGGGCAACACTGCTTCTATCGATATTGTTCCTCAAATCAGAGCTTCGGTAACGTCAACCGCAAATTCCGTAGCTGCAATTGACTCCGGTGTGGCAGGACAGGCTCCGGCAATTTATGACATAAGCTCCGTATCATCATCGGACTTAAAGACGGTGATACCTATCGCAATTTTAATTATCGCAATTTTATTAATTTTGGTTATGCGTTCACTAGTTGCGCCACTTTATCTGATAGCTTCGGTTGCCGTTAGTTACTTTGCCGCTTTGGGGGTATCCGTACTTTTGTTCATTGATGTTTTTCATGACGGAGGCCTAACTTTTATTTTGCCATTTTTGATGTTTGTGTTTTTATTGGCATTGGGAGAGGATTACAACATTCTGGTTATGACCAGAATTAGAGAGGAAGCTCACGGCTTAACCCTTAAGCAGGCTGTATCTAAAGCACTGTCTACAACGGGCACAACAGTGACGTCTGCGGGTTTAATCCTCGCCGGTACATTTGTGGTACTTGCAATCGAAGGTGCAATATCGGGTTCAACTGAGATTAGTGATGTTGGATTTGGGCTCGCTTTAGGAATTTTAATGGATACATTTTTCGTAAGAACGCTATTGGTACCTTCAACAGTTGTAATTTTGGGACGCTACAACTGGTGGCCGTCCAAGTTATTTAAGGTTAAATCTGAGATTTATCCTGAAACAGAAATCGACGATAAATCATAAAATAGGGATATTTTAAGGAAATTTACAGCCTTAATTAAAAAGACAGTGTCATAATATAAGTATGGCACTAACTAAAAATTCACCAAAGGTATTGGTGGTAGACGATGAGCCAGGTCTGGCAGATTTAATCGCTTCGGCGCTAAAATTTGCGGGTTTCCAGCCCGAGGTTGCCACCAATGGAACAAATGCGATTAAAAAGTATCTCGCCGACAAATTTGACATTATAATTTTAGATGTCATGTTGCCGGACATGAACGGCTTTGATTTAGCAAAAAAGATATCGAATTCAACGGCAAGAACTCCTATATTGTTTTTGACCGCCAAAGATTCCACGGACGATAAAATAAGAGGTTTGACCGTAGGCGGCGACGACTATGTGACCAAACCTTTTAGTTTGGAGGAGCTGGTGGCAAGGGTAAATGCGATTTTGAGGCGGGCAGGAAATGTTGCCGGAGGTTCCGGACGGTTAGAATTTCACGGACTGGAGCTCGATGAGGAGACGAGAGAGGTGAGACGTGACGGTAAATTAGTTGATTTAACCACGACCGAATTCAGACTTCTGCACTACTTGATGTCTAATGTTAAAAAAGTAGTTACCAGAGCTCAGATAATGGACTATGTCTGGAATTATGATTTTGGGGGAGACTCGGGAATACTTGAGACCTACGTTAGCTATTTGCGAAAGAAGGTGGATTTCAAAGAGCCTAAGTTGATTCATACCATAAGGGGATTTGGTTATGTGATTAAAGATAAAGAAAATCCCGACTAACCTAATAAACCTTCTTACTAATAATCTCATAATAATATGTCCTTGAGGTCCAGACTTTTAATTGCGATTGTCGGTCTGATAGTTTTTATCTTCTGTCTTGTGGATTTAGTGACCTACAGCGCACTTCAGAATTTTTTAATTAGTCGAGAGGACCAGCAACTTTTTCAGTCCGTGAATGAGATGACCCACGAATTAATCAGGGCGACTCAGTTAAATATTAATTTTGGAACAGAATCATCAGGTGCCGTTGGAACCACTTCACTTCAGGCAGGTGCATTAGGGCAACTGCGTCAAAACGGTGCCGTTGTAACTTCCATTCAGGTTGCCATCGGAAATAAGCCTACAGCATTTCAGCCGTTCCCACAGGTAAATGCTGCGTTGGTTAAACAGGTATCTTCAGAATTTCATCCCTACTATCTGACTTCAACGCCAAAATCCTCATCTACCGCTTATCGGGTACTCATCTATCCTCTGGGACAAAATTACGTTCTGCTTGAGGCTTTTCCGCTGACGGGTGTTAATGAAACCATGACCAACCTTCTTCGATTTGAATTATACACTGGTCTATTAGCAATATTCGCAGCAATTTTAATCGGAATATTGGTTGTCAGATTTTCATTGGCGCCTATCGAAAAGATCAGGAGAGCTTCAAGGGCAGTGACGTCGGGTGATCTTGATCAACGCTTATCCGTGTCAAATCCCAAAACCGAGATTGGTGAACTACAAACTGACTTCAACAATATGGTTGCAAGAATACAAGAAGAGTTCTATTTAAGGTCAATCAGTGAACAACGGCTGCGTGAATTTTTGTCGGATGCATCCCATGAACTTAGAACACCTCTGACATTTATTTTGGGTTATGCTGATTTACTGTCCAAAGACTCTCACTCACAGGATCCCAGCATTGAAAA
>DAIDJA010000075.1 GCA_027451605.1 Acidimicrobiales bacterium | reverse complement strand
CTACACTTCGATTCCCTATCACCATTTCATTACCGAAGCGAGATATCGTGGAGCCAAAGTCGTCACAATCGCTCCGGATTACAGTGCCTCAGCGGTTAACTCGGATTTTTATATACCGATCAGGCCCGGAACGGACGCCGCTTTGGCCCTTTCGGTTTGTCAGGTTATGATCGAAGAAAATATTTATGATGCCGATTTTATAAGAGAACAGACTGATCTGCCACTTTTATTAAGGCTTGATAACCAACGATTTTTGAGGGACCGCGACATTAAAAAGGGAGGTTTGGAGGAAGCCTTTTATTTCTTGGATAAAGACGACAATCTTGTTGAAGCTCCCAGGAAAACACTCGAGCTAAACTCAATCGCACCTAAGCTGGAAGGCGAAACCGAGATTACTCTTGCCGACGGCAAGTCAGTTGTAGTTACTCCGGTATTTTCGGTATTGAAAAAATTCTTAGCTGATTATGTTCCCGAAAAAGCTTCTAAGATCTGTGAAGTATCTCCGCAGGTCATAAGAGAACTTGCCAATCTCATTGCAAAAAACAGAACAAAGATACTTGAGGGTTTTAATGCCGCCAAGTATTATCACGGCGATTTGATGGAGCGTGCAATGTGTCTGTGTTTGGCCCTATCGGGAAATTGGGGGTCACCCGGAACCGGTATTCAGGGTTTGGCGCTGGCCGGTCTCGACGGATATATGCTATTTTCCATGAAGCGTAAAGCGGGAGTCGAAGAGACTGCTCGGCTTTTGGACGGTATAGACATGGCGACCGAACAGATGAGACAAAAGGATCCCGAAGCCACCGATGAGATGCTGGGAAACCAAATGTTAAGTTTGTCGGTAGCTTCAGGAACATCTGCGCCTCCTTTTTTCTTCAACTATCATCATGTCGGGTATAGGGATATTTGGAATAAGTCGGAATGGTCTGATAGTTCCATGAATAAAAAATTTACCAACTATTTCGATGACGCCATGCGTCGGGGATGGTGGGGCGGGGTGGCAAAACCCGGCGCGTCAAATCCGCCCAAGATGATGTTTTTGGTGGGGACGAATCCAATCCGAAGGGCCAGAGGCGGAAAAGAGCGCATGGTTAATTCGCTGTGGCCGACCTTAAATAAGGTTGTTACGGTCGATTTCAGGATGTCGGCCACCGCATTAATGAGCGATATCATTCTACCTGCGGCAATGCAGTACGAAAGAGTTAATGTTCAGTATCCCATAACCCACACATTAAGACTTAGCTTTTCCGATCAGGCCGTCCCCCCAATGGGGGAGGCAAAAACCGAATGGGAGATTTTCTCTTTGCTTTGTAAAAAAGTGACGGAAGTCGCAGAAAAACGGGGACTCAGTGAATATTTAGACGGTAAGCGTCAGGTTAGGAAGCTCGACAAACTTTATGAGGCATTCACTATGGACGGAGCTTTTGAAAAAGAAGAAGCCATTATCGACGAGTGGGTGCGTGATTCAGCTGACGCCGGAACGATGCCGCTGGGATCATCTATCGAATCTTTAAGGGAAGTAGGGTCAATAAGATTTACCGGTTTGGGTATGTTTGCTCCCGGGCTTTCAGTTGCAGCCGACGTAAAAAAAGATAAAGTCATGACCGCATTCGGATGGCACGTAGAAAAGAAGTTACCGTTTCCTACCCTTACAAAACGTGCTCAGTTTTATATTGATCACCCATGGTTTATAGAGGGCAATGAGATGCTGCCGATCCACAAGGAAAATCCTCATTTGGGCGGTGACTTTCCTTTTGTGTTGACAAGCGGCCATTCGAGATGGACGGTGCATGCGGTATCAATGGGTAATAAGAGTGTGCTGTCTACTCACCGGGGTCAGCCAGTGGTGGTAGTTTCATCTATGGACGCAGAAAAGAAGGGGTTGACCGACGGTGTGATAGCCAAAGTATTTAATGACTACGGATCCTTTAAGTCAATGGTTAGGGTTGCGCCCCGAGTTCGACCGGGTCAATTGATAATCTACAATGGATTTGAACCTCATATGTTTTCAGAGTGGAAAGGTTCAAATGAAGTGGAACCGGGTATGGTTAAATGGCTGCATATGGTAGGGAAATACGGGCATTTGCGATACCTGCCATTCGGTTGGCAACCCGTGCCGGCTGACCGGGCAATTTCGGTTGATATAGAAATTGCAGATGAGCCTACGAAAATTTTATAAAAGCAGAAGAGATTATTATGATATTTGGTAAACGTGATACCTCAAACAGTCAGAGTCACTCAGGACAGAGCGACGAAGTCGCAACCGACCTTATAAAATCGGCCTTCGAATCAAACGTGTCATTTTTTAAGTTGCTGTCGACAATCCGGACTAGGCGGGTCGGAATGGGATACCAGGTCGAGTCCGGCCAAGAAGAGTCTTTCGAATGGTCTTCCAATAAACCCACCACTCAACGAGAAGGACCCCTTAATTATGTATCCGAGGAGACACCCGAGAATTTAAGCGAGGCCGAAGAGGCATTGTTACTGTGGGCCGCCACCGGAATAAATGGACTGGTACTCGGTGATCTTCCCGTAGAAGGCGGTCTTTCCAGGCTGCTTTCATTTAAGGGCAGAACCAGTCCTTCGTCTTCGAACGACGGTTCGGTTGAAATGTTTATCATAAATGACGACGGTGTTTTTTTGTATCGACCAACGGTTGAAAAGCCTGCACTACAGGAGATTGCCGGTGAAGATGATTATATTAAAATTCTGAATTGGTATAAAAATGACAGAATCAAAATCATGGATCGCAGACCGGATGTGTCTTGGCCCGCCAATCCGGAAGGAACCAAAACCGTCAATGCTATGGGACCCGCACAGTACAACCTTAATCGTCCCGGAACAACTTGGTTTTTACCCGTGGGAGACGTCGGCGTGGAGTGGTTTAATCAACTTCTGACCTCTTATGAATTTTCCGGTTTTTATCTTATGGATCCGGACACAAATGAACCAGCGGGTTGTCAGGAATGGATACGTCCCGGGTTTCTGGAAGTGGGATTTCCGATACCGGCCTTTGACGAGCTGGCTTTGATGCTGCATGCCGGACAGGTTGGCGCAATTGTTCAAAATATGAGGATAGCCGCCGAAGCCATGGGTCTTGGGGCTTGGATGACGGGGAGTTACGCCGATGATCTCGTGTTGGGAGCATATCCGGAAATTGCCAAAGGACTTGGATTCTCATTTTTGTCCCGAGAAGGTACGCTTAATCCCGCAACGACGATGACCAGTCAGGGTCTTGACGGAATTAAAGATGCGGTTATGGTGCCGAGCAAGAAATTCCCAACGGCGGCAGATGCCATTAAGTATGTAGTCAATCTACCGGCAACTCAGGCAAAGTTGTTTGAATCCGAAAACGGATCGACTCCATATCGCAACGAAGTTGTCGAATCTATCTCCCAGACCCCGAGAACCTACGTTTCGGATTGGGTTGTAGAAGCGGCTACGAAGACAGTCGAATATATAGTGAAAAAGTATGGATGCGCACCGGCGTATATTAATCCAATTAGGGCGAAAATATCGGTACAGGTGCATCATGTCGATCCCGGATTTTATGAAAAATTTAATGTCATGAATAATGGACTACCCTATGGCGTGACTCAAACGATAAAAAATCACTTTGAAACTTGGCATCCACAGTGACATTTTCAAAAATCAGTAACGCTTTTCAAGAATCAGTTGCGAGCCGATTAAGATGTCCGGTCCAAAAAGATATCAATAAAAGAGTTATCGATACTTATCGAGTGAGTGAAGTTAAAGATAGTAGGTTGGTTGGATGAAGATAACATCAACATTATTTAATTTGGATAGATCAAATACAGGAAGTGTCGGTATTGAGTCGACAATCGGTCGAACTGAGACTTATGCCCTCGTAAAGCTGCCGGGAAGTAGTTTGGTTAAGTTG
Organism: Acidimicrobiales bacterium; assembly: GCA_027451605.1. GTDB lineage: Bacteria > Actinomycetota > Acidimicrobiia > Acidimicrobiales > JABEUL01 > JAJZNL01. The sequence continues at coordinate 3,864 of DAIDJA010000075.1, read as the reverse complement.
TCATGCAGTCAGCCTTTAAATTAGTTTACGGAACCTATTGGTTTTAGTTAGGAGGATTAGATGCAGTCTACTTGGTTAAGTGTTTTGGCTTCATATTTGCATGTAATAGCGGTAGCTACATATTTGGGCGGATCTATTGCCATGGAATTTGTATTGGGTCCGGCACAAAAATTCATACCTCCGGCTCAGGCTCAGGTAATCGGGCAAAAATCTGCCGACAAATTTCTGATGCTGGTCTGGGGATCGTTGATACTCTTCCCAATCAGCGGGATGTTGTTGTTTTTTGCGATCGGCGATCAGCATACTGTGAGCGGTACGCAATTTTTTACGACGACATACGGGAGAACTCTATTTGCCATGATGTTCTTATGGGCGATACTGGTTGTTAACGGCTTGATCATAACCTTTGTCTACCGCCCCATTCTAAATGCCAAGGCTTCCAGCAAGGGAGGCTCAAAGCAGGTTAATTCAAATTTGGAACGTATGCAAAAGGCGGCAAAGAATGTCTCGCTGATTACGCGTATTGATTTAGGAGTGGCTCTGTTTATAGTTCTGCTGGGAGTATCTATGGTCTACGGAAACGGAATATTATGACCAAAATACTGCTTGAAACTATTTTCGGTATAAGCTGGGCCATTTATCTGGGCGGAGCTTTGATTATGGCTCTGGTCTGGAAGCCGCTCCAGAAATATCTTCCACCGGGACAAACCGCAATTGTCTGCCAAACAATGGGCAAAAAATATAAATGGATAGGGTTGGGTTCTCTGGGAGTATTTGGTGCAAGTTGGTTGCTTTTAGGCCTTGAGTCACTTGAGGCATCAAGCTGGTCTAACAATTTCAGCAACGCAAGTATCGCATTGGGGTTGTTGGCAACAATTCTTTGGTGCACATTGGTTTATTTGGTGCTGTCGATGGGTTTAAAGATTCACCCTAATTCCCACGTCAGAATTTCGGCTACCGTGGACGACACCCAAAAAGAACAAATTAAATCGTCGAGAAAGGCCGCCATAAAAAAGATGGATTTGATGCTTAAAATTGAGCTTTCTGTAGCATTAGTCTTGAGCTTTATAATTGCGGCTACAGGAGTTGTCAAGATTTAAGGAGGATAAATGCCAAAAACTATCGCCACCACTCCCAGCTGGTACTGGCCCGATTTGATTCCGCGTGCGATTGGGATTCCGCCGTTTAGGTTGACTGATTTTCTTGTAAAGCGGTTTGCCGTTCGATATTTTAATGACTTGGTTTTTTCTGACAGCCGAGAAAACCTAGTGTTCGGTGACGCTTTAAATTCGATTAACCTGGTCGCTGAAAATTTAAATTCAAAAAAGAGCAATGAAAGTCCTTTGGATATTGGATTATGTCTTGACGGATCGGTTATGTCAGCAATCGTTCTATTGGGGGCAATTGCATCAAATAACAATTTATATTTAATTGATGCTGACAACCTAGACGGATTTGATTATGCTTCTTTAAATTTAAATTATGCAATAATCAATGGCAATATCGAAGGACCCTCATTAAGCGTTTCGTCCGGGTATTTGACCGCAGATGAGTTGGTGTCGGGGAATTTAACAACAGGGGAGCCCGCTACGACGGGTCCCGGTGATTTTACCAAAAATAGGATTTATTTAAACGGTAAGTTTGGATTGACAGTTCATAGCGAACGGTCGTTGTTAGCCGGCGCTCTGTCATTTGCCACTTTTTTGGAAGGTGCTCTGGTGGTCGGCCACAAGAGCGATTCTACGTGGCTTAATTTATATTCACTTTCTGGATGGCAGGGGTTAAACGGACTGCTTAGTTCACTCGTCAACGGCTCAATTACATATTTTTGCCAAGATACTTCCCAAGCGGCCCATCTGATAGGAGAGGCCTCTCCCAATTGGATATTGTGTGATTTTAACTGCGGATCCGATATCTCTTCAATGATGGGGAGGAAAAAGAAGAACAGTGTTTATGGCTCTCAGGGAGCATTATTGGGAATTGACGGTGAGTTTTCTCCCGATGTGAGGCGTGATATTTCAAACAGCTTGGGTTCGGCTCTTACATTTTATGGAACCGGTGAAATTATGGTCATGGTTGCCTCGCATCCGAGCTGGTATATCGACGAAGCGGTCGGAATTGCAATTCCGAATATGCATATAGTCCCGGCCGATCCGGATACCTTTGAACCTATCGATACCCTTTGGGAACTCCTGGATCAGGCCGTTATAAGCAGTTGGTCACCCTCGTTGGGTACGCCCGTAACCGACAAGGAAGCGGCTCACTTCAAAGACGGCCGATTTATTACCGAGGCGATGGCCGCCTCCGATCCAAACGGTATGTTGTACTTATTGGATTCGGAAGGCTATTGAATGTTTTGACGGATATAGAACTTGACAGATTTTACACTGAGTATTCTTTGAGAGTGAAAATGAGTCTCAAGGGTCAAACGGCGGGATCATTTATAGTGAGGGATTTTAGAACGACACGCTTTATTGTGGATAATTGTGAAATCCCATCCCTAAGTTCAACGACAGTGTGGGACCATAAATTAGTGTGGGACCATAAATTAAAGTGTGGGAGCAAAAAATAAAAAGTGTAGAGCCTAAATGATGACCCGGGATACAATCGATTCAAAACCAAAGATATATGAAGACAACAATCCGAGTTTTCTTACTATGGCTAAAGCCGTTGGTTCGTTATGTAATCTAAATTGCAGTTATTGCTACTACCTTGAGAAGTCATCGTTATTTGCCGACTCTCATTCTTACAGGATGAAAGATGACATATTGGCCGCTTATATTAAAAATGCCATAGAGTCTACATCAGCTAAGACTATTCAGTTTGTCTGGCACGGGGGCGAACCCACGTTACTGGGTATTGACTATTACGAAAAAATCGTAAGGTTGCAAAAAGAGCTTGCGGGTGAATCGAAACGCTGCATAAATATCATCCAAACCAACGGTATATTGCTGAATAAGAGTTGGTGTGACTTTTTTAAGAGGGAGAATTTCTGGGTAGGCTTAAGTATAGACGGGCCAACCAAGCTTCATAATGCTAACCGACTTACTAAATCCGGTGGACCGTCTCACAGGCAGGTATTGGATGCCTACCATCTTTTGGTCCAAGAAGGAATTGATCCGGATATCCTATGTACCCTCAATTCCGCAAATGTAAAACATCCCGATGAAGTATACCGATTTTTCCGTGACCTCAACGTCAGATGGCTGCAGTTTCTACCGATCGTAAGAAAAACGGCATCCGGAGAACTATCCGAAGAAAGCGTAACAGGAAGTGACTTAGGATATTTTTTAACCAAAGTGTTTGACATTTGGGTAAGAAATGACGTCGGTAGGCTGGATGTTCAAACGTTTGTGGAGACTCTGATGGCCTATACAAACGGTCAGTCGGTTTTATGTATTAATTCACCGCAGTGCGGAAATGTACTCGTAGTCGAACATGATGGTGGAATATACTCCTGCGACCACTTTGTTTATCCGGACCATTATCTTGGAAACGTTAAGGACACCCGTCTTTTGGATGCCCTAAACTCACCTTTTCAGGTTGAATTTTCCGAAAATAAGTCAACGAAACTTACTCAAAAGTGTTTATCCTGCAAATATCTTTTTGCGTGTAACGGTGGATGCCCAAAGGACCGATTCGGTAATCAAGACAGTACTGGGAACTATGAAAACGTCTTATGTTCGGGTTATCTAACTTATTACAATCACGTTGACCACTATATGAAAATTATGGCTCTTTTGGCAAAGTCCGACAGGCCAATCGGAAATGTAATGGCCCAGGTAAAGCACGATGATGATCTCCTAAAACAATCCAAATCGCAAAAACAGTCAAAAAAGATTAATAAAAAGAAAAGAGGCAACC
>DAIDJA010000074.1 GCA_027451605.1 Acidimicrobiales bacterium | reverse complement strand
GGCGACGATATCGGCGTAATTGCCGCAAATTTGGAAAAAAGTGTGATAGTTGACTCTCAGAAACTAGCCCTGATCTCTGAATTTGAAATAACAAAAAAACGCACGATACACCGTCCGATACGCCATCGTAAAAAGATCTCCACGGGTTTTTTTGACGAACTGACAGTTGGGTCTTATGTGGTTCACGATCATCACGGTATCGCAAAATTTGCCGGCATGGTAAAAAGGTCGATTGACAATATCGAAAGGGACTATCTGCTGTTGGAATACAGGGGGAGTGACAGACTGTATCTTCCGGTTGAGATGATGGACCACATTACACCTTATTCCGGCGGAGAATCGCCGGGCTTGTCCAAACTCGGTGGAAGTGACTGGGCAAAAACTACGGGTAAGGTCAGGGCTGAAATTGCCAAGGTGGCAGTTGAATTGGTTGAACTTTATAAAGCAAGGGGTGTAGCAACCGGTTTTGCATTTTCCCAACCGGACGTCTTTATAGACGACTTTGTCGCATCTACGTTTTCTTTTATCGAAACTTCTGATCAGAAAAAAGCGATACAGGAAGTGTTCTCCGATATGGAAAGTTCCAAACCCATGGACAGGCTGATATGCGGAGACGTTGGATTCGGTAAAACCGAAGTGGCAATTCGGGCAATATTTAAGGCACTGAACGACTCAAAGCAGGTTGCCTTTTTGGCTCCTACAACAATTCTCGCAAACCAGCACTTTAAGACTCTTACGGATCGCTTTAAAGAATATCCGTTTAAGGTTGAACTTCTGTCACGATTTTTAGCGCCAAAAGAGTCAGAAGAAGTTATTAAAGGTATCAGAGCCGGATCCGTCGACGTTGTGGTCGGAACGCACAAACTATTGTCCGAAAAAATAAACTTTAAAGATCTTGGCTTATTGGTTATAGACGAAGAACAAAGGTTCGGAGTGAGCCACAAAGAAAAACTTAAAAAATTACAGGTTGGAGTTGACGTTCTTACACTTTCGGCTTCACCGATCCCACGAACACTGGAGATGTCGCTAACCGGCATTAAAGAGATGTCATTGATTTCAACTCCTCCCGTCGCAAGACAGCCTATTTTGACTTACGTGGGAGCCTACGACAATCGTGCCGTGTCAGAAGCGATACGACGAGAACTCTTAAGGGAGGGTCAAGTTTTTTACGTATTCAACAGGGTGAAGGGGATTCAAACCAAAGTCCTGGAGCTGCAGGAATTGGTACCTCAGGCAAGAATTGGTTATGCTCACGGTCAAATGGACGAGAGCCTATTGGAAAAGACGATATTGGACTTCATTGACAATAAATTTGATGTACTTGTGTGTACAACAATTATTGAATCCGGAATTGACATGCCAAATGTAAATACCTTAATTGTGGAAAGATCCGATCTTTTGGGACTGGGTCAAATGCACCAGTTGAGAGGTAGGGTCGGTAGGTCAAGTAGAAAGGCATATGCATATCTTTTCTATCCCGAAAATCGTAAACTTACCGAAAGTGCCTATGAACGCCTCAAATCCATTAGCGAGCAGACGGAGTTGGGAGCGGGATTTAGATTGGCAATGAGGGATTTGGAGATTCGTGGAGCGGGGACTCTTTTGGGTAATTCACAAAGCGGACATATAGCCGCTGTAGGCTATGACTTGTATGTTCAGATGGTCGCAGATGCGATTCAGACGATTAAAGGTATAAAAGAGGTTGAAAAACCCAAAGTTATTTTAGACATTCCTCTTAAGGCTTTTATCCCGACGAACTACATAGAACCTGAAGACATTCGACTGGACGTATATAAACGACTTTCGGCATTGGATAATAAATCAGATAAAGAGGATTTCAAAAATGAGCTTGAAGATCGATTCGGACCAATGCCGAAAGAATGTTTGAACTTATTTGATTTAGTCGATTTGAGAATATATTGTCTGGAAAATTCGATAAAAGAAATATCTACCAAACAAAAGCCGAACATCTACAGATCGCCTACAACAGAATTAAAGATTACTCCTCTCGTTTTGTTACAGTCTAAATTAATTCGCCTGACACGAAATAAGCTTCAATATACTTATGAAGACAAGGAGCTTAGAATGGATTTAAACAATCTCGATACTTATTTGACCAACCGTTCAAAATCGGAAATCGAAAATACTCTGAATCCGTTAACCGAGAGTTTAAGTAAGAAATTGCTAATATTTTTACAATCAATCGCAGAATAAAGGTGCTGGCAAGACGTTAAGATTCGATGTTTTGATATAGTTGGTTCAGAAAATAATTTCATTAGCTTTCTGACAATATCCTCTTGATTTCAGACTCAGATAGTGTTAAAATACGATTAAATTGGTCTTTAATTTTGAATGGGAAAATTGAAATGATAGTATTTAATGCCGGTAATACTTTACGGTCAAGGTCAAAGCCAAAGTTATTGATAACCTGGCTCGTTATGGTTCTATTTTTTTTTAGGTTTAATTGTGATTCCTCTGTCAATAGCAGGAGCTAAACTGAATTCGCATTCAAAACTCCGTTCGATCTCATTGGTTTCATCTTCCGGTACGGGTTCAGTGGTATGGGGAGTCTCATACTTTACCAGTAATTTATCGTGCGGAGGATCTTGTTTCGAGATAGCTGATTATAAATCGACATCTACCGGGTGGACACCTGATTATTCACAGATCCCGTCGCTCAGTGACCAATATCAGTTGCAAAACAATCAAGTGCCTGTGGCTTTTAGTAGCGACGGTACCAAAGCGGTAGTTTTGACCTCGCAAGGTTCAGTCGATACGGGGAACCTTTTCTTTTACGGAAATTTGGGAAGATCACCGGCAATAAATAGTGGGAGTGTTCAAGCGGTAAACGTTCAAAACGTAGTTTCCGAACCGGGTGATGTTGCAATTTCTGCAAATAACAGGTATGCATATATCTCCGATGCCGACCCGTCGGCTGGTGGAATTTATCAGTTTGACCTCTCTTCGATGACTTCAAGTTCCATTAATGAAACACAGCCAATAACTGGAGCCGGATATACTCATTTGACAGTTTGTCCAGACGGCAGTACCTTAGCTGCCATAACGGGTTCTACTCTTGATCTGTATTTGGGTGCGGGTATTGGGAAATTGACTTTTAGTGGATCAGCTGCCATATCGAGTACGCCTGTTGGGATACTTTGCAATTCAAATGACGTTTTTGTCGCAGAATCCGGAGGTAACTTACAGGAGTTTAGTTTAAGTGATTTATCTGCAACTACATATAATTTTGGTTCCTCTGAAGTATATGTAAATTCCAACTCGGCGGTATTGGCTACTCCATATTATAAAGATTCTTCTGAGCTATATTATTTTGCCGGTGGAGTTTTACTGAAGTTTAACAATCTTTCAACTTCAAGATATGTTTATACAACGGGATCAAAGTTTGATATCGGATATGGCTCAAATATCAGTGTGGATAATTCTATAATAACTACTGCGTCAACTGTTTATGCAGTATCAGAGACACCGTCGTTTATTAATGCAGGGCCGACTCCTCAAAGCAATGAGGGAACCGGAGGCTCGGACAGTGGGTGTGGTTTTTCATGCAGTTCAAATGGAATGAAAGGACCACCATCAAATTCACCGAGTTCATCTGTGGCCACAGCCCTTGTGCAAGGTGACGGAAATGCCGTTGTAAGTGAGTCTGCAGTATTACCTAGTTTAACTGTGGCAAATGCAGTAACCACTGAGTCTGAAACGGCAGATGCTACTTTATTGGCATTTGTGGGCGATCCCGTAGATACTGCGTCAGGTAATTTTACTTATACTTTGCCGCACCTAGATTTACCGGGGATTGGAATCCCAATTGACTTTTCGCTAACCTATAATTCCAATAACCATGGTTCATTGGGATCCACTAACTTCGGATATGGCTTTTCTCCGTGGACGGGAATATCTGCGTCAATTAATTCGACTTCGGGTCAAATTGCAATTACCCAGGAAAATGGTTCACAGGTTTACTTCTATCCACCAACGGGGTCTCAATGCCCAACTGTCAGTCCTAATTCTTCATTTACGTCAAACGGTTATTTTGTTTCATCGCAATTAGACCCAACCAATATATTAGATTCGAATGCCTCAAAAGTGTATTGTTCTGCTCCGTGGGAAGAGTCTTCTTTTTATAAGAATAGTGACGGATCGTACAGTTTTATAAGATTCTTCCCAAGTTACGAAATTATTAACTTTAATTCATCCGGAACTTTAATTTCAATGTCCGATCAAAACGGGGCTACTACAACTGTTACCTATCCCGCCGGTGGGACTTCGCTGTGTCCGGCTACGGCAACTTCCTGTATAGTGTTCACGAATTCTACAGGCGAAACGCTAGTGGAGCAGTTAAACTCGACTTCCCAAGTAACCTCTGTTGCGGACGGGATAAGGACATACAACTTTAGCTATGCAAATTCCAGTTCTCCTTGTGCAACTCTAACGCCTGCAACTTGTATAGCCGGAGATTTAATTGAGGCTACATTGTCTTCGCCGTCACCCTCCCTAAATCCTACGTCCGAAAGTTATTCCAGAACGTGGAGTTTTTCTTATACTGAAATCTCTTCACTTAATGAATTAACGGTTGTTAAAAACCCAAGTGGCCAAAATGAGGTCAATAATACTTACGACACCTTAAGTGGAAGCCCTTTTGAGGGTTGGACAATGTCCCAATCTGATGCCATGTCGCGTACTTTTAACTTTAACTATAACGGGCTGGATCCGACTACAAATAGTGGAGCTGTAATTGTCACAGACCCACTGGGAAACAATATACTTTATGATTACATATATGGGACGTTAGCCTATGAAGTTTTGGGCTATGGGAGTTCTACCCAATCTTTTACTCAAATAATTCGTGATCCAACTTCCTTAAAGACCCAATCTGTTATTGATCCAAACGGAAATATTTGGATACAGACGGTCGATCAATATGGCCGAGTTACAAGCTATACCGATCCCACAGGAGATACAACAGAATTTAGCTATCCGACTTCAATGGGAATTGATTTTTATTCTCCTTTGAGTATCGTTAATCCAAAAGTTTCTAGAATTGACTTATTTGCCTATAATTCTGCCGGTAATCTGACGTGCGCAGCAACCGACACCGATCCCACTGTCTCTAATTTTGTTGCTACCCCTGATGATTCGATATCAAGTTCAAATTGTGGCGATTCCGATTCTGATGCGAGTTCGGAGCCATACACCGGCTATGTAACTTGTGTAACCTCACCAAGCTGTACGGTTGGATCAAATGTTTACTATCCCGGGGAATTGGAATCTTCAACTAATGCATTGGGCGGTATTACAACCGATGCTTATAATTCTTTGGGAGGTCTGTCTTCTGTAACTAATCCTGACGGTAATGTATCCACGTTCAATTACTGTACGAGTTTAACCGGTTGTACTCAGAATCTATCGACCGGATCAAATTCGTATACGTTTACATACTACCCGGGTGAACTTGAAAATTCCATATCTGCAAATGGAAATGCAGCAAGTTGTACTTCGTCTTGCGCCGACTATGAAACAGCCTACGGATATGATACATTATCCAACGTGGTAATGGAAGTCTCTCCCACTATTCCTCAATCAGGAGGAGGTACTATAGCTGGTACCGTTACAAATACTTATGATAGTAATGAAAACTTGCTTATGAGCCAGACTTATTCTGGTGCTACTTCAAATTCGCAAACTGTCCTGCAACAGCCTTTGATAACACAGTCTTATGGATATGATGCCGATAATGAGGTATGTTGGACATCTGCGCAGGTGTCATCTAATTCCTGTGGCTCACCTCCAACCGGCGCAACTACGGTAACATATTCCTATGATTCAAACGGGAATCTTTGTTGGAAGAGCGTACAGACTATTTCAAATGCCACTTGTTCGTCTCCTCCTGCTACCGGTGAAACTACAACTTACAGCTATGATTCTCAAAATCGACTTTCTAATACCGGAACTCAATTTGGGGGAAATATTTCCTACACCTATGACGGCAACGGCAATACATTAACCTCACTTTATTCAAACGGGTCCTCATCGGAAATATCAAACATGTACTCATACGATCCGTCAAACAGACTTACGGGTCAGACAGTAGGAGAAATTGGGACTTCAACTGATATTACCTCATCATCTTGCGGAGGTTATATCCCATTCTATGGGGTATATGCCACATACTGCTATGGAGTTGCCACCCAGCCAAACGGAACTCAAGCCCTTGTAGCAAATACTACGGGAAGCTTTATATATGCCAATTTGCCTTCTACTATAGCTTCAGTATCGTCAGTATCTTGCGCTTCGATTTCAGTGTGTTTTGCAACAGCCATTGGAACTACAGGAGGTATTTCATTAGTTGAGACAACCGACTCCGGAACTACTTGGTCAATTGTGACAAGCTTGCCTTTTGATGCCAATTCAAATACTCAGATATCATGTACATCAACGACAAGTTGTTATATAACCGGTCCGGTTTCTGCAATCACTGATTTATATAGTGTCACTTATTCCGGATCAGCCTGGAGTTTAACTTCTGACGGAGCTGTAGGTCAGACGGTAAGTTCTCTGAATTGTCCCTCGTCAACTGTGTGTTATATGGCGGGAACCTCTTCATCTACCGGCTATATAACAGGCTATAATTCCGGGACTTTCACCAGTCCTACCAGTTTCAGTTCAACCGTATTAAATTCGATATCCTGTGCCAATACCACTCAATGTGTCGCAGTCGGACAGGGTTCCTCATCTGCTGCAATCATTACCACCACAACAGGAACTTCTTGGTCAACTAATTCAGTTACGATTCCTTCTTCTTATCAGTCGTTAAGTTCAGTTTCATGTCCTTTATCATCGTCTTTAACTGACTGTTATACAGTAGGGGTATCTACAACTTCAACTTCAGTTATAGGCCATATTACATATTCGAGCCCGAATTTCTCAATAACAGATGAAACCTCTTCAATACCTTACGGAACAAAGTCACTAAATACTGTGGGCTGCGGATACAGTACCAGCTGTATAGCCTTAGGATCAACTGATTACAGTTCGGCACAGGTTCTGTATTCAACCAATTCAGGTTCAACTTGGCCAATGCTCTTTGACCTTAATACATATTCTTATGATGCGGACTCAAATATAATTCAAGAACAAGATAATTTAGGCATCTCAACTTATTCCTATAATAATTTGGGTGAAATGACATCTTCGATGGATGAGTACGGAAACTTAACAACTTATAATTATGATTTAGATGGTAATCAGACATGCATAGGCTACAACGTTACTTCCGTAGGTGCTTGTACTTTACCACCGTCATCAACGAATACAGTTGTTGACTATTCTTTTGATTCGGCAAATAGGATGACCGACGAGACTAACTGGATGACACCGGCAATTTCGTCATGCGGATCGTTATCGGTACCTACCGACAGTATTGGTTTTTCTTATGACGCAAACGGAAATTTAACGGGATACACTCTTCCGCTTTGCGCAAATTCCACGACGTCTACATTAGACGCCTATGGGAAAACTTACTACGGGGATAATACTATAAACAGTCTGAGTGTATTGTACGCTCCTGGATCAACAGCCAAAAATGAGTATAGAAACGGCCAAGGTATGGTCACTCAGGACTGGAGTGGCAGTTATATAGGCTACGACACTCAGGGCAGAGTTAACTATTATTCGACTACCGCTCCAAGTTCCACATCTACTGCAGAATGGACATATGATAACCAAGGTAATCTATTAACTTCACCAAATCAGTCAGATACTCAATGTTATAACTCAATGGGAG
>DAIDJA010000073.1 GCA_027451605.1 Acidimicrobiales bacterium | reverse complement strand
AAAAGAGGCAACCTTAATTATGAAAACAAGACAAGAAAGTCAACAGAGATATAAGGACAAGATAGATTTTGATGACGTAAAGTGGGGATCCCACTGCGTCGACTGTTATCCGGGGGCATGTCCCTATAGGGTCTATATAAAGGACAACAAAATAATCAGAGAAGAGGTCGCCGGGACGTTGCCGCCTTTTGAAAAAGGAGTTCCCGATATGAATCCATTGGGATGCAACAAAGGAGCAAGCTGGTCTAAACAGCTCTACGCCAAAGACAGGCTACTGTATCCTATGGTTCGTGAAGGCGAACGCGGCGAGGGCAAGTGGAAAAGGGTTTCTTGGGACGAGGCATTGGAGCAAGTCGCGGATTCAATTATTGATGTAATAGAATCCGACGGTCCGGAGTCCATCGTTCATGAAGGGACTCCTGAAGTTGTGGTGGTTCCTTCGGTACATAGATTTATGCATCAAATAGGCGGAACTATTACCGACATAAACGGATCTATAAATGACTTAGCTCTGGGACACCATCTAACATTTGGGCGTTTTTATCCGATAGGTTCCAATGATGACATATTTCATTCCGAAACGATAATAATGTGGCACACCAATCCCGCCTATACCTGTATACCTTTTTTTCACTACATTTCAGAAGCAAGATACCATGGATCTCAGGTTATCTTATTTGCCCCTGATGTGTCGCCGTCTCACTCGCACGTAGACTACCATATTCCGGTAGAATGGGGCTCCGATCCCGCATTGGCCCTTTCTATGTGCCAAGTCATTATTGAAGAAGGACTTCAAGATGATGAATTTATTAAAACGCAAACAGATCTGAGCCTCCTGATCAGATCGGATACCGGATTGTTTTTGCGCCAAAGCGATATCGAGGTCGACGGTCATCCGGAACAGTTTTATCACATTGACGATAGTAATAACATTGTTAAAGCCAGTCGGACTGAGTTATTAACCGCAAAGAACGTCTCGCTCAAAGCAAGAACCGAAGTAACTTTAGCTGACGGTTCAACCGTGGAGGTATATCCTTTGTATATCCGGTTGACCAAAATGTTAAATGACGAATACAGACCGGAAGTTACCGCAAAGACTACTCAGGTAAACCCGGAAGTTCTAAGAAAACTGGCACGTAGGGTTGCAACAACTAAGACCAAGATTCTTATGGGCATGGGTGGATGTAAGGCTTATCACGCAGACCTATATCAAAGGACAATGAATTTGTTGTTGGCAGTTACCGGTAACTGGGGTAAAAAGGGCACCGGTATTAATTGCTGGGCGGTTGGTTTGTTTGACGGACAGACTACCGTCATGGTAAAACAGCGGTTCGGTGTTGAAGGAGCCGATGAGGTAATAAATGCACTTAACGCAGCTACCGAAATGGTTAAAGAGGCTGACCCTACCTTAGATGATCTGCTCGCGGCGATCGAGGTATGGAGGATGATGCCTCAAATGGGAGGCAGGGCAATGTTCCCGGCATTCTTTTTATGGTACTACCATGGCGGATTTAGAACAAGATGGAATAACCCCCTATTCAATGACAAAATGATGACAAAATCTTTTGACGAGTATTTTGATGAGGCAACAAAGGCAAATTGGTTTACCAATATTGATAAGCCCTCCAGGGATGCGGTTCCCAAAATTCTTATCGAGTGTGGGGGGAATCAGTTGAGGCGAACCAGGGGAGGCAGAGGCGTCCTTCTGGATACACTTTGGAAAAACCTTAAACTTGCCGTATGTATAGACTTCAGGATGTCGGCGACTGCTTTAAATTCAGATGTATTGCTGCCAGCCGCACAACACTACGAAAAAGTTGCTTTCCATTTACCGTCACCGGCAATGCTAACTTTGCAACTCAGTGATAAATCGGCTGAGCCACAAGGTGAAGCAAAAGAGGAGTGGGAGATCTTTTACCTGTTGTTGGTAAAGATTGCCCAAAGGGCGAAGGAGCGCAATTTAGAAGGCTTTAAAGTATCGGATTTAGGCCCCGAAGAAGATAGATATCGTCGTTATTCAGAACTTCCCGATCGCTATACGCTTAACGGTCACCTCATGAACAGCGAAGACGTCGCCGAAGAGATGGTACGAGATACGGTATTTTCGGGCACTTTGGACGACAACGTAGATCTTGCATACTTAAGAGAAAACGGCTTTTCAAAATTTAAAGATTGGGGGATGTCACCTATGGCTAAGGGGCAGTCTTCACCGCTGCCGGTAGACGAAACACTTAGTGTTTTCCGTGACCATTATGAAAAGGGCACTCCTTACCCTACGCTTACGAGGCGAGCGCAGTTTTTAATAGAACATCCGTGGTTCGTCGACGCAAAAGAAGATCTTCCGGTTCACAAGGATGCTCCGCTGATGGGCGGCAACTACAAATTTAGAATGACCGGAGGTCATAACAGATGGTCTATCCATGCCATGAATATGGGGAACCCATACATACTTGAGACACATAGGGGAGAGCCCCATGTAGTTATGCATCCGCAAGATGCGTTTAGAATCGGAGTTAATGATTTTGATTATATTAAGATCAAAAATGATGTAGGCGAGTATAAGGTTAGAGTAAAACTTTCGCCATGCCAGCGCCCGTTCGGACTGACAATTTATAACGGCTGGGATTCTTTTATGTTTAAAGATATGGTAGGTTCAAACGAAGTGGAGCCAGGGATGGTTAAGTGGCTAAATATGGCGATGGGCTACGGTCACCTTAGATATGCGCCAATGGAATGGCAACCGGCTCCGGTCGATCGACCCATTTTTGTGGACGTTGAAGCCATAGATCAGGACTAGACGCAGAGTTGGCAAGCTTAACCGATGGGTATTTTTGCCTAAGAGCCCTTCTTCTGACTAATGCCTTTCTTGTTGAATTTACCGCAACTTAGAAAACCTAACAACAAAAATGTATTTCGAAATTGAGGTTGAATCATTAAGCCTAATTTATCGTATCCTGAGCAAAGATTAACGGTATTGAATAGGCACTGTGAAGTGGTCGGGAAAAATTGGAGACTCACCTACCTAAGAAAGTGAGAAAATATTATTATGGCTAAAAAAGAAACATTAAACCCAAACAGAGCCCGACGTTACACTGATGAATTCCGTGATCGTGCGGTAAATATGTATCGCTATTAAAAATTAATTAGTGTTTAAAGTCCGGTATGAATCTATATGGTTTAAGACCCAGAATTGCAAGAGAACCCCGAATTGCAGATGTAATTTTACGGGATTGGATCCTGAAGGCTGATGCAAAAGATAAAACCACTGGTTCTTTAAATCAAGATGAAGCTCAGCGACTAATTAGAGAATTACTTTAAGCAAATTGCTGATTTAGCCCGTGATAATGATATTTTAACAACGGCAGCAGCTTTTTTCTAAGAGCGAGCTCGACCCTCGAACCAGATAGTTGAATTTGTCAAAGAATATAAGGAAAAATGGGGACTCCAGCCGATCTTAAGGGTACTTAAGATCGCTCCTTCAACTTATTATTCGTATCTAGTGAAAGTGCCTTCAATTCGAGAAACCAAAAGACGAAAAGCTCAGAAGTTGAAATATTACGGGTTTTTAACGAAAACTACTGTGTTTACGGTTCCTTAAAAGATGTTTGGGACAGCTAAAGCATGAACGCATAATCGTGGGAAAAGACAGAGTCAGAAGGCTTATGGGCCGATTGAATCTATATGGCTCAATATTCATGGTGCCATTAAAAGAAAAACCAAAGTACCAAAAACTACCAACAGTAAAAAGGGTATACAGTACCCCGTTGACCAGGTGAAACGTAAATTTAAAGCTGACAATCCGAATGAATTATGGGTTTAAAGACATTACTTACGTAAGATGTTTATATGGTTTCAGTTATACGGCTTTTATCACTGACGTATTTTCAAACATGATTGTAGGTTGGATGGTATCTGACAAAATAGATACCAAATTAGTATTGGATGCTTTAGATATGGCTATTAGTCAAAGACACAAACCCGGCAATAAATTAATACATCACAGTGATAAGGGCAGCCAATATTTTTCAAACGAGTACGTAAACCGTCTGGAAAAAGAATTAATTGTTCAGTCTGCAGGCACAACCGGAGATTCTTTCGATAACGCACTTTCAGAATCAGTTAACAGCTTTTACAAAACGGAATTAATTTTAAAATGAATATCTCAATTACGAATTTAAAGACAAGGCTGATTTGGAAGCTAAAACAGCCAGCTATGTTCACTGGTGGAATAAAAGAAGAATCCAAGTCCGACTAGATGATATGTCTCCGGTTCAATACGAGAAACAGTACAATGAATTAAATAGGACTCCAAAAGTAGCCTAACCCGACAATACGCAATCGATCGTTAATAGCAAGGATAATGGTTACAATTTGGATTAAAATATTAAAAGATCGACCGCCTTATTGACGGACGAAATAGAAAAACATAGAAAATTGAGTCTCCAGAAAACCCCGACCTTACCACGTAGTTTATTTTAGTCACCAACTCGCCGTAATCTAAATTAAGAGTTACACAGACAAAACTATCTCTATAATTTTCTTTAAAGTCTCTGATGTAACTGCGATAATATCAAAAACATCTGTGGATGGATTGTCGTTCGGCACGGCTAACCATAGGGATCCGCTTCAATAAGTTGGCCCTTTGACCATTTTCCGTGAGATAGTAAAAATGCATGACCGGTCTGATCCACTGCCATACATGTTCCTCCTGATACGCATGATACGGCGTCCGGTCCATTATTTGGATCCATCATTACCGGTTTAGACCAGACTCCTGATCTTAATGCAATTACATAACCAGAAACCGTAATTGCTTCGCAATTACCTATGCTCCAGCACGAAATTGGGTGAACGTAAATAGGAGCGGGCAATGGCACATTTCCGCTTACTTTCAAAGTGCCATCATAATACTTAAAGACCTTTCCGTTAGAGTCATTAACCATACAGTATCCTACTACCGGGCATGAAATTCCTTCCAAGTAATGGTCATTTTGAAGAGAAGTGTGATTGCCGACAATGATCCATTGCCCATTACTTCTCATTATGTCAAATCGCTCCTGTGAAATCGCACCGCAAAAATTGCGAGTCGGACAGGATATTGTTCTAAGTCCGAAACGTGTATGTACAACCCCTGTTGATCTCCACGATCCATGATCATATAACAGGATAAGCCCTCCGCTTGCAATTGCCATGCATTGCGACTGAGAAAAACATGAAATTGAATCAAGCCCATATTTGGAAACATATTTTAGGGGAGTCAATTTACCGTTAATTAGTTCAAAGGCATAACCATATCCACCCGGGGTTTCACTTCCTCCGACGCCAACACATAAAGACGATGAGTAACAAGAAATAGAATCAATCAAATCATTATTTAGGTTTTTGACTGAAACAGGACTGGACCACTGACCGTTTTTGTAAATCATTATTCCGCCTGCATCATCTCCGGCAACGCACATAAATGGCGATGGAGCACAAGAAACAGTATTCAAGAACCGATAGCTACCGAATTTACCAGGATCATCACTTGCCGGAGGCGGTGCAGTATTTTTGCCGCTACTGAAGCTGCAAGATGAGCAAGTGACTGTTAACATTATAAGAATAAATAAAATAGCCAAATAGTTACGCCAATTTCTGCCAAAGTATCTGCGGGATTTTTTGGCTTTAACGGATAATGCTGATCTGTTAAATATTGTCAAATTAAGATCTCTCATCATAAGTATTTTCCTCAACTTTTCCGTCAATCAGATTCGTCATATAAAATGGGACCAAAATCATCCGAATCGTAGTCCATGAGTCTTTTTGCATGTACTGATGACCATCCGGCAAATTCAATTAACTGTCTAATGACTTTAATTGTCGGGAATATATCTTCTATGCGACTGCATCGAACCACAATAATCATCCAATTCCCCCACGTTGAAAGTCGAATTTCATATGCAGGACCGGAATACTCGGGTCCACTACTTTCGACTTTTGTTATGCGAAGCCGATAGAGATTACCCATGCCAATATATTCCCCTTGACTTTCATATAATCCGTCAGAATCCAGCGCAGACTTAACACGAGCCATTGCTTCTTCCGGGCGTAGATCCGGACCCAAACCAATTTCGCTAAATGCTTCACTATCCAACCAATATTGACGGGCAAGATACTCGTGTACTTTTTTATCAAAGTCATCATCCGTAAAGTCCATTATTTCAACCTCCAATATCTAGGTAATCTACTCACCTACCAAGTCCCAAATATTACTCCAGTCGATGGACATATATTGACCTTGCGGAGGAAAGAATCCTTTGTTTACCATCTGTTGTTCAAGCTTCTTACCCTGACAAATCGGAACTCCGGTCCTGGCCCAAATTCGCCTGCCTTGTGAAGTATGTTGGTCTCCCATTAGTCAATTTTAGATATTGATACATAGTTGTAATTGCTATTTTCTTTAGTTGGAATCACAGCCAATATACTAACCGCCAAACCGTTGGATTTGCATTGGAATCTATCATTGCCAAATATTGAATCGTTCCGTCAAAATATTGAATTTTAATGTTAGTCTGATTTCTTCCGTCTACATCTGCCATCGGTTGCGAAGCAACAGATTGAGTATAAAAATACACCGTAGCAATGCCCGAACGAGCATCTTTAACATAATGCATTAACGGCGGGTTACCGTTATTCCCAACATCTAGAGTGCCATCATAGCTTATAACTTCCAATCCTTGTTGATTATTATCCGCGAGATCCTTTAGATAACATCGTATCAAACCAATCTGCCGGTAAGACTGAAGTGAATCATTTCGCCATTGTTTGGTATTATTTGGGTAATAACCGTCTAATTTCACCGGATAAGAGCATGAATAATTTATCGGAATATTAACCCATTTATATATCAAAAACCCCGAATATGGCAAACCCACAATTATAAACAGAACAATAACTAACTGCAAAACTGCATTTCTTATTCTAAATTCGTTTTTCTTTCGACTTGTAACAAAATTAATCTTACCTATTTTCATCTCTTCAACCTTTATTGGGATGAAAGACCCAGATGTAAGGGTTTTGAGGTTGACCATTACCACTACCTCTCTCTAACCAGTCCCTTAAAGTATCGATAGTATTATTTGTGTGCTGGGCAATTATTGGTTGACCGTTTATAACCCTTACCACAATTCCTACATGATTAAGGGTTCCCCCGCCGGTGAAGGTACTCTTATCCCAGTTGACATAAATGACATCCCCAGGCACTATCCTGACACTATTCGGAATTTTGGCACAATGAGTTTTTAGACTAAATCCCGCCAACACTATGCCGCTTCCGACATCGATCAAATGTTGAGCAAATATATGTGCATTAGCCCAACTCAATGAAGTGATATGTAAACCATACCATGTTTCAACTTGAAACCAGTACCGAGAATTATCTTTATTGGCTTCATCTAAAATAAGATTCGAAGTCGGAATCGACATTGAATCATGTCCACCAAAGAACAAGGCTCGTGATACAAAATCCGTACAATCATCACCAAACCCGTTATTGTTAGATGAGAAAAAGTTCTGCGCAGCCCATTGAGCTGCACCTGTTAAACTGAACTCCCCGCTCGGATCACTTCCGCTTATAGGATTCCCATTTGCATAGCTATAAGCCTGATAAGTTGAAAGGTATTGGGGATCCATGGAAGTAAACTGACCGGTGGGAGGATCATAGTATCTGGCTCTCATATAGTAAAAGCCTGAAGTATCAGCTGCATTTCCGTAGTATTGACCCTGATAACCGAATGTTGTTCCGGGTCCTGTTCCTATTAAGTTATTGCCGTATGAGTCATAAAGCTCTCCGTTATCTAACATTCCTGCGGTATTTACTACTATAAAGCCTGTCAGAGTTGAAGTGGGGCTATAGTAAAGATAAGTTGGATTATCGGTACCGTTTCCGCTGTTGTTTTGAGGCTGACTGACGTTAATCTGTTCAATTGGAACTCCTAAAGGTCCGTAGATATAATCGTCCGTACCGTCACTTAATATT
>DAIDJA010000072.1 GCA_027451605.1 Acidimicrobiales bacterium | reverse complement strand
ATTTCGCCTGGGTCCACCGGTTAAAAGCTCAATACTTGAAACCAACCCCCGTTTAAAACACGTAGATGCCTTGACAGCCAAAATCCTAAAGTCCAACAGTCGTGACGAGCTTATAAGAGAACTTAACGACGAACTTAACATCAAGTTGGACAAGCTCCGGATTATCAATGCAACTTTTAGGGATTTTGATAAAATTACTCTGAGCAAAATAATAAGGCTTGCCGGCAATATAAATTACAGTGATACATATCTTATTGAATTAACCGATGCGTTGGCACTTATCAACGCTTACCTGAAGAATTTTAGATCAGATTATTAAACAAATATAGTAAAGGATGCATATGTCAGAATCCCCAACGGCAAATCAAACCGTCGTTACCGATCAAAATCAGGGTACACCTCTTCAGTTATTTAGGAACAAGATGCATCGCGAATTAGGTAAAACTGTTATTGGACAGCATCACATTATAGACGCGATGGTAGCAGCACTTCTGGTATCGGGTCATATTCTTCTGGAAGGTCCGCCCGGGACCGCCAAAACTTTGTTGGGAAACGCCTTTGCCAAAGCAATCGGAGGAACATTTAAGCGAATTCAGTTTTCGCCCGATCTTCTGCCAAGCGATGTTACAGGAACAATTACCTTCCGCGGAAATGAGCTTGCATTCCGACCCGGCCCTATATTTGCCAATATCGTCCTTGCTGACGAAATAAACAGAACCCCGCCAAAAACTCAATCATCGCTGCTTGAAGTGATGCAGGAAGGTCAGATCACCGTCGACGGGACAACCCATGTCCTTGAGAAACCATTTCTGGTTATCGCCACACAGAATCCCATTGAGTTTGAAGGCACATATTCCCTGCCCGAAGCTCAACTGGACAGATTTTTGATTAAAGCTGTTCTCACTTACCCACTGCCAAATGAAGAATTCGCAGTACTTAAACAGCCTAAAGAGGGTCTTAAAACAACCTCAATCAACGATATAAATCCCGTGGTCACCTTTGAAGAAATCTTTTCACTTCAAAAACTGATAGAACAGGTTACGGTTACCGATGAAGTGGTCAACTATATAGTCAGTTTGGTAAACGGCACAAGAAACCTCCCATCGGTGTCACTGGGAGCATCCACTAGGTCTGCGGTACATCTTATGCAGGTCTCAAAAGCATTTGCCGCCATGTCCGGTCGAACCTATGTAACTCCCGACGACATTATAAATATCGCCCCCGCAGTGCTCTCTCACAGGCTCGTTCTGACTCCGGAAGCAGAGCTTGACCGATTTGACAGCGTTAAAGCCATTAACGCTGTAATTCAATCGACTCCAATTCCGAAATAAAATCCTCTAATACTATGCAAGGAGAACTTTCAAACCTTACTGCGCAAAAATCTTTGTCAAAACGTGTGCCACAAATTAGTGTCACCAAACGCACTGTCATACTTGCAGCCGCTCTCGGTGCGATCACCGTTATTCCCCCGGTTACTATAACATTTGGAATCTTCAGCGGGACAGTTCTGTTAGCGCTTTTGATTGTCGACGGAATTTTCGCATCCAAAAAGACGATGGTTACGCGACTTTACAGGACCAGTAATGTTCGATCCGTAAATTCAAAACTTTTGGCCAAAGCGACTGGACAGAAAATTTCTGAAATACGACAGCCGATTCAGCCCGAAATCGGGATCGCGGACAAGAAACAAAAGGCTAATCTGCTAAATATAAACTTGGTGAATTTTTATAGGGGTAATCACTTCTTAACTCCCCTCTATTTGAAAGCCGTGGGGCCGCTGGGATTGACGACCTACAACCATAAGGTGTTCAACCTTGCTAAATACACAATTTATCCTGATCTTCCAGGAGCCAAGATATATCATGAAATGAGAAAGCGTGGGAAGCTGAGGTTTGAAACCGGGAGGATGAAAGGAAAGTTGGGACTCGGTACGGAATTTGAAACAATTCGCCCCTATTCCCAAGATGACGACTTTAAGCAGATTAACTGGATTGCCACAGCTAAAACACTTGAACCCATGTCTAACGTTTATAGAATTGAGGAGAATAAGTCAGTTATGTGCCTATTGGATTGCGGTCGTTTAATGACATCTCCGATCGGCGGAGGAACCAGACTTGATTATGCGCTGGACGCACTGACATATCTGTCGGTGGTAGCAGATGATTCGGGGGACAGAATCGGCGCAATGGCATTTTCTGATCGTATATTAAAATCCCTGCCATCGGGTAAAAATTCAGCCGACAAAATTGTTCAGATATTATACGATATCCAACCCGAATTGACCCAAAGTGACTATGACACGCCGCTTTCGATTGCTTCACGGCAAAAGCGATCACTGATAGTTATATTTTCTGATATTTTTGACCGTCCTTCGATTGAACCACTTATCGATGCTGTATCAACTTTTTTGAAACGCCACTCTTTTTTAATAGTATCGGCTCTTGATACTGAAATTCAAGATGTAAAGATAAAACGAGTGTCAAAGACTGAAGATGCCGCCAGGTACTATGTCGCCGGCAATTTTATAGCCGAACAAAAAGAGATTATTCACGAACTCAGTATTCGCAATATCAGGACGGTAGTAGCGCCACCGGAAAAATTAGCCAAAGCTACGGCTGACGCTTACTTCAATTTAAGAAAAATTGCCAATTTTTAAATGAGATATTGAATAAAGCGTAATTGCAGCTAAAGATTCAAATATTTATCTCAACTTTACGACCTTGAATTATTATAAGTGACCAAAACGTAGCACCAAGTAAGATCCCAACACTTAAAGCAACGACAACATTCAAATAATAGCTTGTAACTATAGCTTCAACGAGTCCTGAAAATACAAGAGTGATCGAACAGAGTCCAAGCGCGTCTATTACCGGTCCCATTATCTGAGTCATCTCGTACGATCTTTTAAATTGACCCGGAACCAGCAAAGCTTTTGCTACTCTCATACCTGCAATACCGGCAACAGTGATACAGGACATCTCCAAAACTCCGTGAGGCACTATAAGTCTAATAAAACTTGAGCCTCCGCCGGATTTAAATTCAAGGGCTCCCAATACTCCGAGAAGGACCGTGTTAGTAAAAAGAAAGTATACTGTCGGTATTCCCAGCAGAAAACCCCCGAGGAATACGATAACCGAGACTTGAATATTATGGGTAAAAATTTCAGTTGCCACTACCGTTCTAAGCCCTATTGAGGTACCGTAAAACCTTCCCTGAAAGCTTCCCAGGTTGAGACCCTGACTGTGAGCAAACGAAGTTGCGTTACCGGCATCTAAAGTACCCCACAAAATTCCTGCAACCAAACCCAACACCTCGACCAGAACAGTGAAAATTAAGACCGACTTTACCTCATAGACGCTTCTAAAAAGCCGATAAGATAAGATTTTTTTAAAATTCTCCTTGCGAATGGTATCCTTATAAATTATCGAGTGTGACTGAGAGACAACTTCGGCGATTTTTTGTGTACCCTGTGTATTTGGAAAGTTATGACGTGCCGCAGCATAAATTGCCAAAACCTTTCGATACATATAGTCAAAACTCATTATTTGGGTTAAACTTGCTTTACGTGACAATTTTTGCTGATAAAAAGTTTCAGCTTCAAACTCAGTAAGAGTCTGTTCATTTTTTTCAAGAAAGCGTTGAATATTCATTTAGATGGAATTAACTGATAAGCGGATAATTGCTACTCCCGAAGGCGTACCCATAGAATTAATACTAGCAGGACTTGGGTCACGGTTCGTGGCGATTTTTATTGATACCTTAATTCAATCAGTTACGATATATTTAATAACGGTTTTATATTTCTTCATTCTTGCAAGTTCGGGTTTCGCAAACTATCCCAGTTATTTTCAATACCTTCTTGTAATCTTATTGATACTAAGCTACTTTATGGTTTCTTTGGGATATTTCATAGTTTTTGAAATGTTAACCGAAGGACGATCTCCCGGTAAATTAGTTGCCAAAATAAAGGTTGTAGACATTGACGGGGGTGGGTTGACTTTTAGAGCATCACTTATAAGAAACCTTTGCCGTATAATAGACTATTTGCCGACCTATTATATGATCGGAGCAACTGTAGTTTTTTTTAGTGAACGGAACCAGCGTATCGGAGATTTCGCAGCCCGAACCGTCGTAATACAACACGATGTCAGATCGGCGGCCAAAACCATAAACTGGCGACAACTCTCATGGATAAATTCAGGCGGCGACAACACAGCCTTTCAGATGACTCGTCTCTTTACCGATTACGGAAGGTTCGTAATTCCTCCTGAATTAAAGGATTTAGATATTACTCAGTTAAATTATAACGACATTAACGTTATCCAGAACTTTTTGGTAAGAAGATATCAGCTACCTCCCACCATCAGAGAAAAGATGGCCTACAAACTAGCTGCTTCGGTGACATCTAAGATTGGAGGTTATAACAATAACTGGCCTCCGGAAGTATTGCTCGAAACGATCGTGGCTCTAAAAAACTTAAAATAGGTTATCGTTGGAGTCTCGTTAAAACTTCATCCACCCAACCATCCAGATTGTCCCGAATAGCTTCAGTTGTTTTACCAAAACGTACTATGAGCGCATCGAGTTTCGGACAAACTACTATAAGCTGACCTTCGAAGCCGTCTGCCCAGAATGTCCCCAAACCGTCATTTTTCATCCACCAAAGCGCACCGTAGTTAAACCCACTTTCAGGATCTACCGATACCGGGTCTCTGGCAAAATCAACCCATTTGGGATCCAATACAACGCTGTTTGACCAAATTCCTCCGTTTAAATATAAAAACCCAAATCTTGCATAGTCTCTTGCCGTAGCATAGACGTATGACGAAGCCGTCCATACGCCCAGTTCGTCATATTTCAGCTCGACGGAGGTCATTCCAATTACATCAAATAATCGGCTATAAATGTACTCGTTAAAACCCTTGTGACCTCCAAGCCTGTCAAAAAGAAGACGGGAAAGGATATTTGAAGTTCCGGAAGAGTAATTAAAAACTGTGGAAGGTTTATGTTTCAGCGACTTATTCATTGCGTATCCGCTCATATCAACCGCGGACTTGCCGAAAAGCATTTCAATAACGTCAGACACGCGGTCATCGGTATAATTTTCAACAAAGTCAAGGCCGTCACGCATTTGGAGCAAATCTATAACCCTAATGTCACTCCGCAAATCATTATTCCATTCACCGAACAGACTATTTTCTTCTAAATCTATAATTTTGTCGCTAACGGCCAGTCCGAAGACCGCATGCAGAATAGATTTTGCGACTGACCACGATAACAGTTTGGTTGATCTCGTTACTGGCTTAGCTTCGGTAAAACTTGGGAGGTCATACCCATAGTGTTCACCTATAATATCTCCCGACTGGATTACTATACATGCATAGGTTTGACCTAAATTATAGCTTTGATCAGATTCGTAGCCCAAAAGTTCGTCAATGTCTGACCTTTTTTCAGAGTCATTCCATTCGTGGGTTGGCCAATATGACCGGAGTTTGGGTGACGGAAGAGGAATCAAGTCTGACATCATTTAAAATTAGTGGCGGAGAGGGTGGGATTTGAACCCACGGACCAGATTTCTCCGGTCAACTCATTAGCAGTGAGCCCGATTCGGCCGCTCTCGCACCTCTCCATTTTGTTTTAATTTTGATCGATTTAGATTTTATTATAAGCGCGGGTATTGATTAATTAGGGGTATTGATTAATAATCAGTCTAGTTTATATTTGCTATTAATTTCAGGGACTTTAAATTAGCGATATAAGTAGATACACCGTATCTCAAAAATAAACTTCGAACCCCATAAACTAAACTTCAACAATTAAATATGTTACTAGTTTAAACTTTTGCCAATGAGAGTTCAATTCGCCGACGAGAGTTCAATTCTGAGATTTGCACTTATTATCTCATTAGGGTCGGACGAAAATGCCGCAACTTTTTTAGCTTCCTCAATATCGATATCGGCGACAGCCTCAGCCATCCGGGCAGCTATTACAAGTTTTGAACTTTCATCAATGTGAATTACCCCGCCGTGAACCGCAAATAAATCGCTACTTCCGTCCTCGTGAACTAATTTTACGGGCGCCACCATAAGCGCGCCGACGTAAGGAATGTGACCCGCCATAAATCCGATATCTCCCAAAGTTGTTCTGGCGAAGACAACGGTTGCCTCTCCGGAATAAACTGACCGCTCTGCGGTAATTATTTCAACGGGAAATCCTTTTGCCACTAGTTACTTCCAACCTGAGACTCAAGTTCTTTGGCCTTCTTCAAAACGTCTTCCGCACCGCCGACATTAAGAAATGCCTGCTCGGGGACATGATCCAAATCACCGTTTACCAGTGACTCAAAAGATTCAATTGTCTCATCGACTGTCACATAAACGCCCGGTATATTGGTAAATACCTCACCGACAAAGAATGGCTGTGAAAGAAATCTTTGGATCTTCCTCGCTCGGTTTACAGCGATCCTGTCCTCTTCGGAAAGTTCGTCCATTCCCAAAATTGCGATAATATCTTGCAGCTGCTTGGCTCTCTGTAACACCTCCTGAACTCTTCGGGCAACTTCATAATGCCTTTGGCCGACAATTTCAGGCGCCAATATATTTGAAGTCGACGCCAAAGGATCCACCGCAGGGTAAATTCCCAACGAAGCTATCTGTCTGGAGAGTTCGGTAGTAGCATCTAAGTGAGTAAATGTGGTAAACGGTGCAGGGTCGGTATAGTCGTCTGCCGGCACGTAAACCGCCTGAAGTGAAGTAATGGATTTACCTCTCGTAGAGGTAATTCTTTCCTGCAACTGACCCATTTCGTCCGCTAGGGTAGGCTGGTAACCCACTGCCGACGGCATACGTCCTAAAAGTGTCGATACCTCCGATCCGGCTTGAACGAATCGGAAAATATTATCCACAAACAACAAAACATCTTGACCTTGCACATCCCTAAAATATTCAGCCATAGTAAGCGCTGCTAAGGCCACCCTAAGTCGAACCCCCGGTGGCTCGTCCATTTGCCCATAAACTAATGCGGCCTTATCTATAACCCCGGATTCCTGCATTTCCAACCATAAGTCGGTACCTTCACGAGTCCTCTCGCCTACCCCTGCAAATACCGAAACACCTCCGTGCTGCTTTGCAACACGGTTGATCATTTCCATGATTAATACGGTTTTGCCCACTCCGGCTCCGCCAAAAAGTCCGATTTTGCCACCCTGAACATACGGCTCCAAAAGATCGATAACCTTAATACCGGTTTCAAACATTTGAGCTTTTGGCTCCAGAGCGTCAAAGGGAGGAGCCTCTCGGTGAATTTCCCACCTATCTTTAATTCCATCAATCTTATCAACATCAAGTGAATTACCGATGACATTAAAAACATGACCCAAAACGGCATCACCTACGGGAACGGAAATCCCCCTACCTGTATTTGTAACGGTTACACCTCTCGACAGTCCGTCGGTGGGTTTCAGGCAAATTGCCCTGACTCTTCCCTCTCCGATCTGTTGTGCAACTTCAGCGGTAATAAGTTCTTTTGTGCCTTCCAGCTCAATTTCAAGAGTAAGCGCGGTGTTAATCTCCGGAAGTGCGTGAGGCGGAAACTCCACGTCAATTACGGGACCGGTTATTGCAACCACCCGACCGTTTGGCAAACTCTTTGTTTCTTCGGTAACCGTAGTCATTTTCTTTAAATTTCTCCTTGATTAACTATTTTGAATTCTTTAGAGCCTCGGCGCCACCGACTATTTCCATAATTTCAGTCGTAATGGCTTCCTGCCGAACTCTGTTCATTTCACGAACATAAGTTGTAATCAGCTCTTCCGCATTTTCGGTCGCTGCAGACATTGCTCTTTGTCGGGCCGTATGTTCTGAAGCGGAGGCTTCCAAAAGCGCGGCAAATATCGCCGTTTCTATATACTGCGGTAACAGTTGTTTCAATAAAATCGGGGCCTCCGGTTCAATTTCAGGCAAAGCTTTGGCAACTTTTTCAACTGCTTCAACGTCAGACATGTCCTGCAGAATCGGGAAGAGTTGAAACAC
>DAIDJA010000071.1 GCA_027451605.1 Acidimicrobiales bacterium | reverse complement strand
TATGACGTGACCTTTAAAATTAAGGTAATCGCTAATTCAAATCCATCTTTAACCGGAGTGGATCGTCGAACAGTTTATGCAATCCATGATTCAAGCTGGTTAAACGGAGCTCCTGTAAAGTTCAGTTCCAGCATTGAAAGTCAACCCGCATTGGTGGATCTCCAGGGTACGGGCCATCTTGACATGGTATTTGCCACTTCCGGAGGACAGATTAATGCCATCGATCCGGCTACCGGTAAAGAGTTACCGGGGTGGCCACAGTATACCAACCCTCTTGTGACGGTTGGTAATTCAGGTGTTAACTTCGGAGATGAAGAGGTATTAGAACCTGTAGCCGTAGGGGATCTGAATCATACCGGACAGTTGGATGTTATAGTTTCTTCGATGTCAGGTCATGTGTATGCATATAACGCATACGGCAAGTTGTTGCCCGGTTGGCCGGTTTCGGTTGACACGGGAGCGGTATCGGTACCGCCTACGCCAATCCCCAGACCGGCAAATCCGTATACTCGGTCTCCGATTTCCGGATTTTTGGCTCCGCCTGTTCTTGCGGATCTATCTGGTAACGGGCAGCTTGATGTCATTCAGGCGGGTCTGGACGGAAGAATTTACATTTGGCAGCCGGATGGGACGCTACTTCCGAATTGGCCGGTTCAGGATACCCTGCCAAGTAATTTTCAGGTAAAAAGTGGATATTCGTTAATAAATGATCCGAGGTTAATTTCGCCTCCGACTTTGGCCTATTTTAACGGTCCGAATAATCCACCGGCGATAGTGGTCAGGACTCAATATACAGAAGTGACCGGAGCGGGAACTAATCCATTGCCGTTTTCCATATCGATGGCCTTTAACCTACAGGGCCAGCAGCTCACGGGTTGGCCGGTCGTGCTGCAGGGGATACTTGAATACTACGGTTCGGCGATGGATGCCGTGACTGAAGGTACAAACGATCCCATTTCCTTTCCGACGGCAACCGGTAACGATCAGGTTATTATAGAACCTTTGTGGACACCGCCTTATTTGGTAAACGGCAACGGGACGACTCCCAGCAGTTTGGCAAATCATTTTAACGGAAATCTGGGAAATGTCGAGGGGGCCGCCACTTCTTTACTTGCTATTCAGCAAAACCCGAGCTTAACTTCGAGTCCTTCCACAATGCCACCCGACTATCCGATTCCGTTTACCGGCTTTGGAGCGGTTGGTAATATAAACGGTACGTTGACTTATACCTCATCTGAAATAGGATCGGCTAGCTTTGCCGGATCCGAGCTTGTAAATTCATCGGGAATTGCGATAAATAACTACGTTGATACCTATCCCCTAACGGGTAGTGCCATGAGCCCTTCCCCTTTCCAGGCTCTCAAACAGGGAGCTGACTTTTTATCGGGACCGGTCATTTCAGACGTTATGTCAGGGTCCGCTCAAAATGATGTGATAGTTGGAGGAGATTCGAATACTTTAGCCGCTTATCAGCCTAACGGTCAATTGGTGCCCGGATTTCCCAAATTTACAACGGGATGGACGGCAAATTCGCCTGCCGTCGGAGACCTGCTCTCAAATGGTTCAAATGATATAGTTGCCGGAACACGAGAAGGATATCTCTTTATTTGGCAGACCGGAGGATCGGCGAATCACAATAATCAGTGGTGGCGATCGAATGGAAATGAATACAATCAGAATCGTTACGGTGTTGTTACCAGACCGCCCTGGGTTGTGCAATCTATCACCCAAACCGCAAATACAATCTCGTTTAAGGCTCCCGGCTCTACTTGGTACTATGGTCAGGCAAGCTCATATAAGTTGACTTACAGCCCGAGCGGCCAGGTGGTTACCGCTACGGCCACGGTCGCCGCTGGCGGGACTCAAACCCTTAATTATATTCCGGGGCAGACTTCAGTGACAATTCAGGCAGTAAATTCCGCAGGGCTTCTTGCGACACCGATTACCTATACTTTTGCTACCGCTTCGAGCAATACCGGTTCCGGTACCACAACTTCGACGCCACAAACATCAGGTTCTGTGGCACCGGTCGCCTCAACAGTAAATATAACCGGAGCAACCGGTGTTGGGTTTCTAAATCAAACCATTATCGCAATATTGCTGCTTGTTATAAGTTCGTTACTGTTGGTAAAACTTCGATCCAGAAAATCTAAATCGAGAACAAGGCGGACAAGAACTACTCTTTGACAATAATTTTCCCGGTTTTGTAACAGTTGAAAACTACCATTGGGATATGGTTAAATATCCCAATGGTAGTTTTGTTCCAAGGAACGCCTTATACGATGAACAGTTTGGCGGAAATCCAATTCTGATTGTTGTGTTGGCAGAAGGTAAGCAATGCTGACAAACAACAATTCAAAGGCGGTCGATTGCGGACAAACTACATCAGTTGATCCGGTTGTCGCGCTTTCAAATAAGAGTATTGAATTGGCGAATTTCGAAGGATTTATTCAGACAGACAGACCACTAATCGGGAAAACTGTAGCAAAGAAACGATACGAATGTTCCAATTGTGGTCAGGTCACCAATAAATGGATTGGACAGTGCAATATCTGTAAAGACTGGAATTCAATTATAGAAGTCGACCTGACTCACAATTCCGGCGTTTCAACCATAAATTCTCCGGGTTATCGGGCCCAAAAGCTCAGCCATATATCAATGGAGGATTCGTCCACGCGTATTAAAACCGGCTTTAGCGCTTACGATGAGTTAATGGGAGGCGGTTTAATGCCGGGATCCGTGAACCTTTTAGGAGGTGAGCCGGGGAGTGGGAAATCCACATTTACGCTTCAGCTGGCAGGAGGCATGGCTCATGCCGGTTTAAAGGTGCTCATGGTATCTGCAGAAGAGTCGATAATGCAGGTGAAGTCTCGGGCATGTCGTTTGGGGGTAGTCTCTGAGAACTTATGGATTACCCCCGAGACCGATATCGAAAAAATAATAACCGAAGTTCAAGACCTATCTCCTGACGTAGTGATCGTAGATTCCATACAGACCGTAGGCCATTGTCAGATAAGTTCGTTTCCGGGTTCTCCTCCTCAGGTCCGCGCCGTAACGTTTGAAATAATAAATCTCGCGAGGCTTACCGGTCTAACTGTATTAATAGTCGGTCAGGTAACCAAAGACGGTTATTTAGCCGGTCCAAAAGTCTTAGAGCACATGGTTGACTCGGTCGTGATGTTTAACGGCGATCGGGCCAGTATGCTCCGAACTTTAGTTGTAATAAAGAATCGCTTCGGAAGCTGTGATGAAATAGCCGTTTTGGAGATGACTTCAAAAGGTCTAAATTTAGCAAAGGATCTAAATCGTTATTTTGTCGAAAGTGATCTGTACTCTCAAATGGTCGGAACTTGCTTCGTCCCAACCGTTGAAATGCAGCAGGTACACATTTCCGAAATTCAAACTTTAGTTTCCAAATTTTCCGGTCAAAATCCCAGAAGAGTAGCTGAGGGAATTGATTCGGGTCGCCTGCTTATATTGGTAGCAACTTTGGAGAAATATTGCAATATTAAATTCTCGGATCGAGATATTTTTTTGTCGGTATCAAAAAATAATAAAATGGCAGACAAGGTGGCCGATCTGTCAATTTGTACTGCCTTGCTATCGTCATTTTTGAATAAACCAATTCCGAGAGGCACCGCATTTTTGGGTGAGGTCTCCCTCAACGGCAATATAAAGCCAATTACAATGGCAAAAAAACGCCTTAATGAGCTTCATAAATTACACTTTGAAACGGTTCTGGGAAATTTCTCGGAAAATGATTTTAAATTATATAAAAATCAGATAGGTATGATTAAAGTTGACCGCATTACAGATTTAAATAAGGCGTTTATGGGACTGTAGATTGGTGATTCGAATAAAATTGACAATCTTTAAGAAAAAATATCAGGATTTTATACAATTGATTTCAGTAAGCCCTTTCGTCAAAAGGATTAATTTTGCCGCTGTAGTTGAATTTGGTTAAAGCAAACTTAATTTATCGTATTACTAAATTTTTACTTGAGTCCTCAAAGTGAGCAGGAACTTTGAAATTGTGGTGTAAAATGTATAGATGCTATTGATGAAAAACCAATCGCGGTTCATTCTCAAGAGGTGATAAATCATGTTTAAATCGGGCGACAAAGTCGTGTACCCGCATCACGGTGCTGCTATTGTCAAAGGTAAAGAAAAAGTTACAGTTGACGGAAAGCTTAAAGACTACTTAGTTTTGAAATTGGCATATGGAGATCTTATCCTTAAGGTTCCGATTGACAATATCGATGCAATAGGAATTCGGGAAATTATTAATGATGAAGAAGTTGAAGAAGTTTTTGCCGTCCTTTCAAAAAAAGATGCCAGGATGCCGACAAATTGGTCAAGACGTTATAAAAACCATTCTGAGAAGCTTCGAAGCGGCGATATTTACCAGGTTGCTGAGGTCGTAAGGAACCTTTCAATTCGTGATAAAGACAAGGGTCTATCAGCTGGTGAAAAAAAGATGCTCTCACAGGCAAGACAAATCCTTGTTTCGGAGTTAACATTTGCCTTAAATGTTAACGAAGAGCAGGCCGAAGAGCGTTTAACTCAAGCACTACCCTAAAGCGAGTGTGAGAGCATTTTGAATACGGCAGCAATAATTGTTGCGGGGGGCGTAGGCGAGAGATTCGGATCTTATCCAAAACAGTTCCAAATTCTCGGATCAAAAATGGTCATTACCTATTCCGTTGAAGTCGCCTTAACGGTAGTAGATCAAGTTATTGTGGTATTGCCACAAGAGTATTTTGAACAGTTTTCGACGGTACTTAAAGAACTTGGTGCTCATAAAGTAGTCATAGGAGGCTTTAGTCGCTCAGAGTCTGTTCGAAATGGACTAAAAGAGGTGGATTCGGCCGTTCGAGAGGTCCTGGTTCATGATGCAGCCAGACCATTGGCCACCAAAGCTTTATATGAAAGGGTTTTGGCTAAATTGAATAACGGTGCCAAAGCCGTGGTTCCCGTTATCGATATAAACGATACCGTCAAGCGCATATCAAAAGGTCGGGTTGACATGACTCTGGATCGGTCTGCTTTGGGACTGGCGCAAACACCGCAAGGATTTGACAAAAAACTACTTGCTTCCGCTCACGAATCATTCGGCAATGCCACAGATGACTCAACTTTGGTGGAACTATTGGGCTATACGGTAGACGTCGTACCGGGAGAATCAGAAAACATTAAAATAACCAAACCAGTCGATTTGAAAGTAGCTCAGACGTTAATGGATAGGCTCAAGTAATGTCCAACAGGGTAGGATTTGGTTACGATATACACAAAATAGACTATGAGGCCAATGGAGATCGGGCCTTAGTACTGGGAGGCATCGTTTTTGAAGACTTTGCACCGGTTATTGCAAATTCGGATGGGGACGTTGTAATTCATGCGATCATTGACGCAATCTTGGGAGCCAGTTGCATGGGTGATATTGGTGAGTGGTTCGCCGAAGATTCAAATGATTTCAAGGGGATTGATTCATCGATTTTATTAAAACGGGTAGTTGATGAAGTTAACGTTAATAACTTTAAGATTGAAAATATCGACGTTACCGTGGTTGCACAAGAGCCCAAGTTGAAAGATAGGAAGTCGGAAATGAAAAATAACTTATCTGAAATTGTCAAAGCCGATGTTAATATAAAAGCAACTAGTCCTGAAAGAGTTGGATCGTTGGGAAACAAAGAAGCTATTGCTTGTTTCGCTCTTGCCAATTTACTAAAGCCGTGACTGTGATTACCGGCGAAAAAAAGCAGTCCTTAAATCCCATACTTCAGGCGACCCTGCAGAATCCTTTAAATGCGTATATGCTAATCGGAGACGATGAGGAGACTCTCAAACAGGCACTGTTGTTTGGAGCTTCCTTAAAGTGCCATGACGGCGGATGCCTTAAATGTCCGGTCTGTTTGCAAGTTCTTGAAATGCAAAATCCAGATGTGATGGTTTTTGAAAGATCGGGAGCATATCTGTCTGCCGACGATGCCAGAAAGATTGTAGCGCTGTCTAAGCGTACTCCGAAGTCCGGAAAATTTCAGATTTTAATTGTCACCGAAGTTCATTTGTTGACAGACGCCGCGCCTATCTTGCTCAAAACAGTTGAAGAACCGCCGGAAACAACGGTTATGATTCTTCTTACAACACATTTAGAGCCTAAGTTGGAAACCCTTAAAAGCCGATGTCTTCAAGTAAAAATTAAACAGAAGCCGACACAGGTAAACCAAATTGATACCAGCAGCTCCTCGATTCTTAAGAATTTGAACGGTACGTCGATTGGAATAACAAATGCGGTAAATGAATATTTTTCAAATATTGAATCTAATATTGCTGCCCTAAAAGAATCTCAGCGTTTAGAGATAGAAGAGTTTAAAGGTTCAGTTGAAATGCAGGGGAAGGGAAACATGACTCTGCTCCGACTGTTTGAAGAGCAGCAGAAAAGACAAGTTAGAAAGGCCAGAAATTTATCGCAAAGGGCAATTCTGTCGGGACTGCAAAAGGTAATTATGTCACCAGTCTATGATGGGATACTTTCGGATTCAAAAGAATCAGTTGATTTTGGCGGAAGGTTTAAAGCGGTCGACCGAATAAATATCTATCTTAAAAATCTTGACAGAAACCCGAATGACAATTTGCAGATTACCGCGCTGTTTATTGATCTTAGTGAAATTTTTTCCTGAAATAAGATTTGGACTTTGGAGTTAAAATAAAGTAATCTTAAGTAATGGAAGAATTATTTAAAGCTGAAAAATTAGCCGATGGATTTTACTTTACGGAAGGTCCGAGGTGGCATAATGGGGAACTGTGGGTGTCAGATTTTTTCGATCATCGCGTATTTACCGTTAATTCTACGGGCTCCGTTAGAACGGTATATGATGTCCCTACCCAACCTTCCGGTATGGGATGGTTGTCTGACGGAAGTTATGTTGTAACTTCTATGGTTGACAGATCGGTATTAATTGACAGGGGTTTGGGACTTGAAAAGCTTGCCGATATTTCTGATTATTGCGGATATTGGGCAAATGATCTTATCGTTACGCCGCAGAACTTTATTTATGTCGGAAGTTTTGGCTTTGATCTGGACACATTTTTGGAGGAAAAAGGTCTTGATGGAGTGGTTACACCACCCGGTCCCCCTAAGACTAACCTAGTTTTGATAAATGTTGACGGCGGATCACGAGTTGTCGCAAGTGACATGTCCTTTCCCAACGGAATGGTGGTAACGAAAAACAATGAAACTCTTGTCGTTGCGGAGTCGCTGGGTTTTAGGTTAACTGCATTTGATATCGGTAATGACGGTTCTTTAACCAATCGACGCATCTTTGCAGATTTAAGTGCTTTAATGTGCGTTCCGGATGGAATATGTATTGATCAAGACGACAACATATGGGTGGCAAATGCAATTTCAAATGAAGTTTTGTTAATAGCAGAAGGAGGCGAAGTGCTCAATAAAGTTGTAGCGCCAATGAATTGTTTTGCAACGGCGATTGGAGGGGATAATTTTGATACCCTTTATATGATGTGCGCTCCAACCTCCACGGCTAAACTAGCATCTGCAAATAGAAACGGCGCAATTTTTTACTCAAAAATAAAGTGACAAAAGGTGGTGGGTAACTTCTAAAACTTGTCAAATGGTAAAATATAAGTTGCAAAATTGCCCGGGTAGCTCAGTCGGTAGAGCATCGCATTCGTAATGCGCAGGTCAGGAGTTCGAATCTCCTCTCGGGCTCAACGTTTCAGTGGGAAATCCGGATCTTCACGTTTCAGTGCTTTTGTAACACTAAATTAGTTGAGTAATTTCAAAAAGAAAGGGTAACTATTCAGGTCTCTAATCCTAGCTCAGGCAACCATGCATCATTAGAATAGAGTCGTTTTAATATTTCCATTATATTTTGGTGGTTTTTCTTGGCCGTTGATATGTAGCCGCGTAGAGCTAAGAATGCCGTAGCTCCTTTTTCTGATCTAAATCCGCCACTTACTTTTTGTTTAAGTTTAACTATTCTTAAATCACGCTCTGCTTGGTTATTGTCGAAAGGAACATTGAAGTCAGTAGCGAACCTTAACACGTCGGACTCATAAATTTGTAGTCGTTTTA
>DAIDJA010000070.1 GCA_027451605.1 Acidimicrobiales bacterium | reverse complement strand
CAAGGCTATGACAAGGCCGAAGTTACGGCATTTGAACAAGCGACCGGTATAAAAGTTAACCTAGATGATAACTCCACCGGTCCGCTTTTGGATAAAATTCAGGCTGAAAAAAATAATCCTCAGTGGGGGTTGCTTTGGGTGGATGGCGATGAAGCATTTGCGCAGATGGATCTTCAGGGCATGCTCTTAAAGGGATTTGAACCAAATGTTTCTTGGGACACTATTGGGTCGCAGTTAATACCCAAAGATCAAAGCTACATTCCTACCGGAGTAACTATGGCAGGAACCGTAATATATGATTCAACAGTTGTTCATAATCCACCGACCACTTGGAATGACCTCTTGCAATCAAAATGGCAGTATGTAGTTGGTATGAATGACCCCTCGATTTCAGGACCCACGTATCCGTTTGTCGCAGGTATCATGAATTATCTAGGCGGTGTAAGTCAGGGAGAGCAATATTTTACTAATCTGCAGTCAAACGGACTTGATGTTCATGAGACAAACGGTGACACTTTGCAGGCTTTGGAAGTTGGACATATTAAAATTGGAATCATTCAGAGTTCCGCTGCAATCGGTGCTACCATTAAACACCCCAACCTAAAAGTAGTATTTCCGGATCCTGTAACCGCTATTCCCAGCGTTATTGGTATTGATCGTCATGCACCGGCCGCTGAAATTGCCGAGGCGAAGAAATTTGCAGAATTTGTACTGTCATCGGCCGGTCAAAAGGTAATGCAAACAGGCGATCCGCACGGCGATTCATTGTATTGGCCGGTTTTGAACGGAATTCAGCCACTGCCGGCCCTCCCGCCTTATTCATCAATTCCTCATGTGCAGGTGATTAATCCTTATAAGTGGGGACCGCTTGAAGCTCAGGTAAATAGTTGGTTTGATAATAACATTGCATAAGCCGACAAAATTGACAGTAGATCTTATGACTAAACAACTGTAATGATTGGGACATCTAGGGTAGGCGTACGAATGTACGCCTACCATCGAGTGTTTTCCAAGGTCAAAGTCGGGAACTGGGCGGCACCTGTGTTTATTCTTGCAATTCTTACCGTCTTGATAGGTCTGCCTATTGGGGCATTTGTGTTGCAGGCAATATCGCCCAAACTTTTTGACCAAGGAAATAGCTATTTAACTTTTAATAGTTTCGACTCGGTTTTTAGAGGGGTAACTTTTCGGGCATTCGCCGATTCACTGATAGTGTCAGTATCGGCATCCATAATAACTTTAATCCTGGCCTTTCCGTGTTCTTGGTTGGTATATAGAACCAATATTTATTTCAGACGACTTTGGCCAATCTTAATGTGGGCGCTATTGTTGATTCCCACATATATGACCGCAGATGGTTGGCAGTATCTCTTTGAGCCATCGGGTGTTTTGCAGAGACTCAGAATACCACACTCTTTTATTTACGGACTTATCTTCAGTCCGGTAGGTGTAATTGTGGTGTTGTCGTTGTCAGCTTTGCCGTTTTCATTTTTTGTTTTGTCTTCATCAATTAATGGGATCGGGCAAGAACTTGAAGATGCCATAAGGCTATTTGGAGGTAAAAGTTATCAGGTTTTTAAAATGCTGTTTTTTATTATGATGCCTGCTATTTTGTCATCATTGGCAATAACTTTTGCGGAATCTATGTCAGATTTCGGAGTGGCATCTACTTTGGCTTTTTATTCACATTTTCCTATGGCGACTTTTCAGCTGTTTAATTCAATAAATAATTATCCGCCGAATTTCGGTACAGCTGCCGCGATTGGAGTTCTGCTGATACTATGCGCCTTGATACCAATATTTGTACAGTCCAGAGCTTTAAAATCGAGATCCTATGCAACTTTATCAGGCAGAACGGTTAGGCCAAAAATGGTGAACTTTAAAGGACCGGCAAAAATTCTCGGTACGGTGTTTCTGATAGTGGTATTTCTACTGGGAATTGCCATACCTATCTTTGGTGCTGTGGTGGCTTCGATGCTTCCGTCGTTTGGAAACGGTAATTCGCTAAAGTTGAATTTTACTTTTGCCAACTATGATCATCTGTTTAAGGGCAACTATATTAGTCCGGTCTTTCTGTCGTTTAAGTTGAGCTTTGTAGCTGCCGGCATTACGGTGATATTGGGGGTAATAATGGCAAGGCTTTTGGTGTCCAAAAGACAGTCGAAGATGTCAAAGGGAGTAGATTTGGCACTTTTAGGATCTATGGCGCTTCCGGGTGTGGTGTTGGCCGCCGGTTATATTTTTTCATTTAACTTGCCGATTGCATCGAAGTTGGGAATTGATCTATACGAGACCATTCCGCTCCTTGTGATGGGATATATTGCAACCGCTCTACCGAGCCAGGCAAGGCTTTTGGTTGCGCCGATATCGCAGTTTAAGGACTCAATGATCGAATCGTCTAAAGCGCACGGAAACGGAAACATCATGTCATGGTATAAGATCGGCTTTCCCTTAATGTCAAAGACTTTAATGTGGGCTTGGGTTTTGACATTTGTTAAAACCTTTACTGAATTGCCGGTATCTCAGATACTTTATCCTCCGGGTCAGGAGCCGATTTCCGTAGCAATTTCGGATTTATTGTCCGGGTATCACTATGATCTGGCTACGGCTCTAACGGTTACGTCATTGGGCGAGGTACTTTTATTTATAGTGATAGTAACTGCCATGTATTCTTTGCTGGTACCCAAGGGTTGGCGGCGTATTGGCAATGCGGTTAGAGCGAATTAGGAGGATATTTTATGGTAAACGTTTTAAATGACAAATACACTGTCAATATTGAAAAACAAGATTCCGGAAAGATCCTGGGAGAATCGGTAAGACTGTCCGCAGTAACAAAGGCATATAACGGACTTAAAGCTCTTGATAACGTGGATATCGATATTGAACCGGGTTCATTTACGGTCCTTCTAGGTCCGTCGGGATCCGGAAAAACAACTTTACTTAAGTCGATCGCCGGCATAACTAAGCCGGACTCCGGAACTATAAGTATCGGTCAAAGGGTAGTTTTTGACAGTAAAACTTGGGTTCCCCCGGAAAAACGTGAACTATCGATGGTTTTTCAGGACTTTGCTCTTTGGCCTCATATGACAGCAGTTAATAATGTTGCATTTGCTTTAAAAAGGCGTAAGTTTCCCAAAGAGACTGAAAACAAGCTGTCCTCTGAGATGATGGAAAAAGTGGGACTCTTAGATCATGTAAATAATTACCCGGATCAGTTGAGCGGAGGAGAACAGCAGAGAGTAGCGCTTGCCCGTGCATTGGTCGCACGTGTCGGAGTTGTATTGTTTGACGAACCAATGTCGAATTTAGATACCGACCGCCGTGAAGTATTGAGATTTGAAATATCTACTTTGATTCATGAATACGGAGCAACTGCAGTTTATATAACCCATGATCAAAGCGAAGCATTTTCCTTGGCCGACAAGATAGCTGTCTTAGATAAGGGAAAAATTCAACAATATGACACTCCTGAAAATATATACAGGTGGCCCAATAGTGCCATGATTGCAAGATTTACGGGCGTAAGCGGAGAACTTTTGATTAAAGGCATTTATTTAGACGAAAGTACAAAGACTTTTAAGGTTGATTTGGATGAAAAGCTCAACTGTAAACCCATCAATGTATCTGTCGATAAAGATTTACCCGATGGTAGACTAAAGCTTTTTATCAGACCCACCGCCCTCAAAATTGTTCAGCCGACCTCACTTTCTACCATGACAGGAATAATCGTGGATGTGTCATATTGCGGTAAAGGTTACGAACATGCAATTAAGCTTGGGGAGGGATCACTTTTAACAAAGATATTTTCTGAAAACAAATTTAACCGCAATGAATCGGTGGGCATAATGGTGGATTCAAACGGCTGTTTGGTACTTAAAGACGAATAGTACAGGTTCGGTCATAAGTCAAACAGGATTTGATAGGATTTTAATATTTCAGTTAAAAAAAATTAATCGTCTAAATAATTTTGCAGAAATAAAGCCGTTTCGAATACAAAAGGCGTAATCTTTTTCAGTTTTTAGTACTTACTCGGTTGTAGCATGCCCATATTGGCGTAATGTAAATTTTGTAATATTCCGGATATGATTTAGATCGTTTCGCTAAAATTGCCTACCGGCCATCTTTTAAAGTTGTATTTAACTCAAATGAGCCGTGTATTGGGTCATATAATAAGATATTACGGTAATCATATTTAACCGGCTAAATTTAGAGCTTTAGGATTTGGAATCAGAGTGGAAGACTTTAAGGAACGTTTCGAAAGACTAATCGAATCAATGGGTAAAAGCAAGAGAACTTCACAGGTTCAGATGGCTGTTGCTGTCAGTGATTCGATAAAAGAGTGTCATCCTTTGATCGTACAGGCCGGCACCGGTACCGGTAAATCGATTGCTTATTTGGTCCCTGCGATATTGTCGGGAGAGAAAATCGTAATTTCTACGGCAACGAAGGCTCTTCAGGAGCAATTAATCAAAAAAGACATACCGGAGGCATTTAATGCTTTGAATTTAACTAATCGTTCTCAGATTTTAAAGGGACGAGGAAATTACTTATGTCTAAAAAAAATTAGTGAGCTAAGTTCAACAACGGTTCAAAGCAAAGACAGTTCAATGTTTGAAAGCGACGAATTTTCCATAGAAGATTTAAGAAATGATCAATTGGAAAGAGCGCTGTCCGGTTCGAAATCACTGTCGGGTCCGAAGCCAACGCGTTCGACTCCCGTGAAAATTAGTCCCAATGTAAGGTCAGTAATGGCCTGGGCGACAACAACTGACAGTGGTGATATTGAAGAAAGCGGATATTCGTTAAGGCCGTTTGAAATGAGTTTAGTGGTCTCTACTTCATCGGAGTGTCCCGGTGCAAAAAACTGTAGCTTGGCTTCTAAATGTTTTTCAGAACTTGCCAAAAGAAGGGCCCAGGAAGCTCAAATTTTAGTCGTTAATCACGCACTTTATGCACAACACCTGAAGTCCAACAAGGCTGTACTTCCTAGCCATGACGTAGTTATATTTGATGAGGCCCATGAACTTGAAGATATTTTTTTAAGGGCTATGGGAACTGAGATATCCTTAACGGGAATTAACTCACTGGTTACCTCAATTAAAAAATCGGCAAAACTTTT
The DNA here is from genome assembly GCA_027451605.1 of Acidimicrobiales bacterium. GTDB lineage: Bacteria > Actinomycetota > Acidimicrobiia > Acidimicrobiales > JABEUL01 > JAJZNL01. The sequence continues at coordinate 3,110 of DAIDJA010000070.1, read as the reverse complement.
ATCGGCCGACGATAAGGTCAATCAAATTATGGGACTGAACTTTAACTCAAAATTGCTACAGTTCAGGGATTTCTTAAATGACAATAAAGGCAAACGAGTCAAGCATCCCTTGAGTGACTCATTATGTGACACCCTTTCTGCCCTTAAAGACATTATGGTATTACTTAAGACCACTATATCTTCAGCCGATATCTATTCGGGTTCACAGGGGGCATTCGAATTTGATGATAAAAGTACCGGCACCGGTGGAAATTTTAACGAAACTCCCAGAGAATTACTGATTAAGAATCAAAAGTTATCGACTTTGAGCTTGATCGATTACTTTGTGGATGCTGCAGATTCTGTGGTCGGTTCATCTCCCGAAGATGCCATTTGGGTAGAATCCAGAGGTGAAAAGAGTATGGCCTTAGTATTGGCACAGACTGATATCAGCTCCTTTTTAGAGTCAAATCTTTTTGCAGAGGTGACCGCTATCCTGACTAGTGCAACTTTAAATGACCACATTAAATATTCTTTGGGACTGGCAAACTTTAATCCCACGGAACTTAGTTTGGAAAGCCCTTTTGATTATGAAAATAGCGCAATGATTTATTGCCCCAAGGGGATGGAATCTGATTACTCTAATTCTCGGTCTCAGATTTCTCATAAAATTCCCGTTATAAAAAAATTGATTCAAGCATCAAAAGGTCGATGCTTGATTTTGTGTACGTCTCACAGTGCCGTTAGGGAGATTTATGATGAACTTGACCTTGAAATTGATTATAAGTTATACCGACAAGATGAATTTCCCAAACAGATACTCTTAAACAAGTTTAGAGATGATGAAAGTTCTTGCCTGGTAGCTACCCAGAGCTTTTGGCAGGGCGTGGATATACCCGGTTCGGCATTAAGTCTTGTAATAATCGATAAAATTCCGTTCCCGCAAGTTAGTGATCCGTTCTTAGAAGCCAGGCGAGAACGAAGTGAAAACGGATTTTGGGCAATTGATGTGCCCTATGCCGCCAAAATGTTAGCTCAGGGAGTCGGCAGATTGATAAGACTCGATACAGACTCAGGGGTCGTTGCCATTTTAGATTCCAGACTCATAACAAAATCTTACGGCAAAACCTTGATTCAAAGTTTGCCGCCTATGCGGTTTACGACAGACGAAAAGGAAGTTGAAGGCTTTTTAAGCCGTCTGTAGATAATCACCACAGACGGCTTAAGCTGATATTTGTTAAAGTCTTTCGATGATCATTGCCATTCCCTGGCCTCCGCCAACACACATGGTTTCAAGACCGATTGTCTTGTCGGCGTCTTCAAGTCCGTTGATTAAGGTGGTCATAATTCTCGCACCGGTCATTCCGAAGGGATGTCCGATTGCTATTGCACCGCCGTTTACATTAAGTTTGTCATATTCAATGCCCAGTGCACGAGCACTGGGAATTACCTGAGCCGCAAATGCTTCATTAATTTCAACAAGATCCACGTCGCCAATGGTCATATTTGCACGTTTTAGTGCCTGACGTGAAGCCTCAATGGGTCCTAAGCCCATAATTTCCGGGTTAAGACCGCTTACCCCTGAAGATATAATTCGTGCCAACGGCTTAAGTCCGAGAGCCTTTGCCTTTGTGTCGCTCATGACTATTACTGCAGCGGCGCCGTCGTTAAGTGGACAGGCATTCCCGGCGGTAACTGTTCCTTCAGGTTTAAATGCAGGCTTTAACTGCGACAGGCCCTCTAATGTTGTGTTGGGTCTGATTCCGTCATCTTTTGTCACAACGGTGCCATCGGATAAAGTTACGGGTATTATCTCTCTGTCAAAGAAACCCCTTTCGAGAGATTTTGTGGCACGCTGTTGAGAAAGCAGTGCGAATTCGTCCATATCTTCTCGAGATACTTTTTCACTTTCGGCAACATTTTCTGCGGTTTGACCCATTGCAATATAAATGTCAGGAAAACCTGAAGGAGGCGTCCACGGGCCACCATTACCCTGGCTTCTGTCCAATGTTCTTAACTGTGCTTCTCCAAAAAGCGAGTTAGTCGCAGTCGGGGTGTCAGTAAAGCCATTTGCATATCTCGATACAGTCTCTACGCCTGCTGCTATAAAAACGTCTCCCTCACCGGCTTTTATGGCATGAGCTGCCATTCTTATAGTCTGTAACGACGACGAGCAATATCTGTTTACCGTTACCCCCGGAATATTATTCAGTCCGGCCAGGATTGCCACAACCCGTGCCATGTTAAATCCCGATTCTCCTCCGGGCTGACCACAACCGAGCATCAAGTCGTCAATTTCCGTTCTGTCCAGTTGTGGAATTTTATCCAGTACCGTTTTGACAACCAGAGCGCTAAGATCATCGGGTCTACATTCTGCCATGGAACCCTTAAACGCTCTTCCGATGGGGGTACGTCCGGTGGCTACAATTACTGCTTCTGTCATAAAATAACTCCTAATTTAAAAATGGTATAAAAGCTTAAACTGAAATTTTAGTTTAAATTGTAAAAGTTTATTTAAAAATTTGGGATTTTAATCCGAGCTAATTAAAACCTCGAATTTAATATAAATTTTGAATTGAATCTGTGGGATTTTTTAAAAGAAGTTGAATTTTATTACGGTGGGAGCTTTTTCAAAAATTATATCAATATTTAAAACAGATATCTAACTCAGAATTCAATCTACAAAATTGATTGGAAACAAGGGGGCTATTTACCGGGACTTTTAAAAAAAATGTAAATGAAGCGTGTTTTATTGAGACTTTGGTTGAGAGCGAATATATAAATTTTGAATCACAAGTTTTAGTCGTGAAATTCAGACATTCACTTTAAGAGTTTGGACAACCATTCTAAGCACACAGAAATATCTGAAAAATTATTGACAAAAATTTAAATATCAAAAATGATTGAATACTATGTTTTTAAATAAAAAGAAACTGATTAAATCTCAATTGAGGCAAAACCGTCTTAGCCCTCTTAAAATACTGACTGTTTCTATATTTGCAATTTTGCTTCTGTCAAGTTGTTCAAGTTCAGGCACAACGGCTTCAAGTAACACAACTCTAACGAGATCCCAAGAAATTGCCATTATAAAAACAAGGTGGATCGCCGCATTCAATACTCTTAATAAGGAT
>DAIDJA010000069.1 GCA_027451605.1 Acidimicrobiales bacterium | reverse complement strand
GGATAAGGTAAAGTCGAAGCCTATCGATTTATCGGGCGGACTGGCTCAGAGGGTTCAGCTCGCAAGGGCAATTGCTCATTATCCTAAGCTTTTATTTTTGGATGAGCCAACAGCCGGACTTGATCCTCAAAGCAGACTGGCACTGTGGGAAGTTGTTAAAATTTTACGCGGTCAGGGCGTAACGGTAATATTGACCACACACTATATGGAAGAGGCCGATGAACTTTGTGACAGAGTGGCTATTGTAGATCATGGGAAGATTCTTCAAATGGATACTCCGGAGAACTTAAAGCAGTCACTTGGGGCGACTACATTTTTAGATTTGAAATTTTTTGATATGGTAACTGAAAAAATAAGTGAGTTGGAGTCAATGAGTGAGGTAATCGAAGTTGAGAAGCTGACAGATCGCTTTCGTATTTCACTTAAAGACGCTCAGTCCGTTACGCCCGTAATTGAAAAGGCGATTTCAATGGGACTCAAAGACGTATCGATAATCGAACCTACTTTGGAAAGTGTCTTCATTAGACTAACAGGGAGGGAGTTACGTGACTGAAGCTATATTATCGGATGATTCAAATCTGTCGTCAAAAACAGTGACAGTTGATGCAACAGCAAGTGGTAGTCCTGAAGAAAATGGTGCACTTAGGCGGATTGACGTAAGCTATAAGGTCTCCTACCTGAAAACCTTTTTTGGATTAATGACAAGGGATGTTAAGGTCCTATCCAAAAACTTGGGAGAGTTTATATCTAGAACTGCAATGCAACCGTTTTTGTTTGTATTTGTATTTGCATATCTATTTCCGAAAATTGGTCAGGGTTTTTCCGGGGCGTTGGGGAAAAATATTTCATTTGCCACGATATTAGTTCCCGGGCTGGTGGGTGTCGCTGCCACAATGTCCGGAATAATGGCAGTGGGACTTCCATTGGCAATTGACTTGGGGGTTACGAAAGAAATTGAAGACCGAGCCATGGCGCCGGTACCCATATGGGTTGTTGGTCTCGAAAAGATATGTTATGGCGCGATTCAAGGTTTGATCTCTGCCTTAATTGTATTTCCCCTGGTCGTGATAATACCCTCAACTCCTGTTCAGGTTCATGTTTCGAATTGGCCATTACTGATTGCAGTTATTTTTCTGGCATGCATTATTTCCGGTGCGTTTGGACTCACACTAGGATCTATGGTGCAGCCCGTAAAGATTGGGCTGATGTTTTCGCTGTTGGTATTGCCACTGACAATGCTGGGATGCATCTACTATCCGTGGGCATCTTTGTCTTCGGTTAGGTGGCTGCAGATTGTCGTATTGTTAAATCCTATGGTTTATGTCAGTGAAGGTTTGCGGGATGCGCTTACCCCGGCTTTACCTCATATGGCAACATGGGCATTTTTGACCGCACTTGTAGTAACAGCAATAGGACTTTTATTAACCGGACTAAAACTCTTCGCACGGCGGGTTATGTCTTGAGTTTAAAATTCTCAAATTTCGATAAAAATCGGTAGTCAGTCGATAATCAATAAGTGAAGTTAATTAAAAATATATAATTTAAACTTATCGTTTTGCCTTTACACTTTAAATGAAGTTGACATTATTAATCTCCGAATCCTACTCTCAGAAAATCGCACCTGAATGTTCTAAAGAATCATCGGCGGCTATATCGCAGAAGTTAAATAAGGCTTAAAAAGTCTTAGAAGGCGACTCTTCACCGAGTATTTCGTATAGTGCGTCAGTAAGTGCCCGCGATCTGGGATCTCCGTTTAGCCCAGCTTCCATTTTATTCATTACATAGGCAAACGAAGCCTTATGTTTGCGATCCGCAAACGAATGTGATCCGCCTGCACCGTCATGTCCGAAAGCAGTTTTGCCACAGTAAAGGCTGAACATGCCGGGGAGCATGTACCCTAAACCAAATGAGGTATCAAAAAACAGAATTCTGTCAGCTCCGAAAGTCAGTCTGGTAGTAGCCTTTTCCAGTTGATCGTCCGTCAATAATCTCGTTCCGTCAACTTCGGACACACACGCAGCATACATTTTGGCCAATGATCTTGCATCACAGATTCCGTTGGCCGCAGGAACAGAGGCCCCAAAAAGTTTTTTGTTGTTCCAGACGTGCATATTCGACAGAGCAGGCTTCGGAGAAAAGAGTGCCTTTGCAGTTAGTGAGTCCTCTGCCATAACCTGTTCGTAAATTGCCTTTAATTCCGGATCTATCGGGGCTTTGATAGGAATTAATGTTGAAACTCTTTCAGCATCCGAGGGGTTCAATCCCACGTATAAATCAAGGTTTAAGGGAGTCGATATGTAAGTTTCAACCAACTCTTTAAATGATTCTTTTTGGGCGGCACGCCTAGTCAGCTCTCCTACCAGCCACCCGAATGTCAATGCATGATATCCGTGTTCGGAACCTGGGGTAAAGTATGGCGCCTGTGCTTCCAGGGACTCAATAATTGGAAACCAATCAATGACATCTTGAATGGAGTGTGAATCTTCAACAAATAGAAGTCCGGCTTGATGACTTAAAAGCTGTTTCACGGTAATGGAATCTTTTCCGTTTTGTTTAAATTCCGGCCAATAGTCGCCAACTAAGGCTTCGGTGTCCAAGATTCCGTTTTGGATCAAGATATTTGCGATTGTTGCCGTGATGCCTTTGGTGGATGAAAATATCAGTTGTAATGTATCTTCTTGCCATTTTAGTTTTTTTTCAAGATCTTTGAACCCGCCCCAAAGGTCGACAACCTTCTTCCCTTCAACATAAATACTGCAGGCAGCACCTACGTCTTCACGTTTGGTAAAATTGTCTATGAATTCGTCTTTTATCTTTTCGAAACCCTGTTCTACGAATCCGTTTATTTCAATTTCGCTTATATCCACCTCTGACAATTTGACTCCTTAAGTTGTAGTGATAAAAGTATTCAAAGTTCGGGAAAATCCATCGTGATCCCAGTTTCTCTATAAAATTAATACTATTACAATATAAACGGTCGTTTTTCCATGAAAAGATTATCAGTTGGGTCTGCTGTGCCCAATGACACTAAAACTAAAATTCTTCGGGGAGCCCTGGATTTAATTTCCAAAGTTGGCATTTCAAAATTAACCGTTGAAGAAGTTGCCCTTAATTGTGACGTTTCAAGGATGACTATTTACAGATATTTTCCCAAAGGGAAAGATCAATTGTTGTCTGAAGTAATAGCTGCTGAAGCATTCGAATGGCTTGAGCAGCTAATGGAGCATGTAAGTTGTTACGATAATTTTGAAGACGTGGCAGTTTACGGGCTAATGTTTGCCAGAAGAAAGCTATTGGAACATCGAGTTCTTAATAAAATTCTTGAAGAAGAGCCGGAAGCATTACTGCCTATGTTGACAATCGAGGCCAACAGAATAATCGCATTTATTCATCTCTATGTAGTCACGCAGCTTTTTAAAGTTAAATTATCGGAGAATCTGAATGCCGATGAAGTCGCCGAATACCTAGCCAGAATGCTTTTATCAGTTGTTATTTCGCCCGGGAGTTGGGACTTAACCCAAGAGGCGGAGGTACGATTATTGGTAAGAACCCAATTTTTGGCAGTTTTGAATCCTCCCGAGCCTTCTTAGAATCCGGTCAGGAAAGTAGCCCGTAATTTTGTCGGAAGTTACAGAAATACACAAATTGTATTGTCTGAGTTGACAATGTTACAAAATATACTAAAATGTAACATATGGTAAGCAATCAGGCCGGTTTTACCAAAAAGGATTATTCAGTGACCCTTGGTTTTGGATTCAAAGAAACCTCGTCAAAAACAGGGTCAGTGTCGGACACCGCCGAAACTCAAATAGACGTACTTATTTCGACTTTTGACAGGATAGTAAATGCCGGATTTGAATGCCTCGCCAAGTACGGTTATGCGAAAACCTCGATGGATGATATAGCCAAAGAGGCAAAGTGTTCCAGGGCTACACTTTACAGACTGTTCCCCAATGGCAAGGACGAGATTATTTCGTCTTTAGTGGAAAAAGGAACAACCGATCTGTTTATAGAGCTGGAATCCATTACTAAATCTTTAGCAGATTTGAATGAGGCGATTGCCTTAGTATTACTTGTTGCGGCAAAGGAACTAAACGGCAACATTGCTTTACAAAAGGTAATTCAGTGCGATCCCGAATATATTCTCCCTAATCTGGTTTTTGAAAATATGGATACAATTTTGTTGACCGCGGCAGAATCCGGATCTTCGCTCTTTGAAAACTGGCTTAATCGAGAGTTATCTCTTAAGTTAACAGAGTGGCTTACAAGAATAGTGTTAACTTATATCAGTTCACCTAAGGGTCAAATAAAGTTCAATGACTATGAAGCAATAAGAGATTTTGTCAAAACCTTTATTGAGCCCGGAATTCAACTTATGAAATTAAACCCTAGGAGTCAAAATCAATGAGACATATTTAATATCGCTTTAATTATCAGACTGCCGCCGAGTTAGCCGTTGGAATCGGTAGTTTTAAAAAATTTAAATTCAAAAACAAGGAGATAAAACAAATGAGTGAAACAATTAAACCACTAAACAATGTAACTACTGAGGAGTTAGAGAGAATTCTGTCTGTATCTAACACAGATCGCAATGAAGTTATTCATACGGTCAAATCAAATTATGAGACGATTTTTACTTGGAGTTACGATAAAGGCGAAAAGGCTAAGTTGGATAAACTTTACGAAAAAGCAAAGCATTCAATGTGGAACGGCCAGACGGATTTGCCGTGGGAGACTGATGTGGATCAGGAGAAGTTAAGCCAAGGGGAGTTCATTACCGCACAATCAAGTTTTGGGAGTCAGGATTTGACGGGTACCCCGTTTGAAAAATGGGGAGAGAAGGAATGGGTTCAATTTGGAATTGAGGCTCAAAACTGGACACTGTCGCAGTTTATGCATGGTGAACAGGGAGCATTAGTTTGCACCGCAAAGGTCGTTGAAACTGTACCGTGGATAGATGCAAAGTATTACGGTTCCACCCAAGTGATGGATGAAGCCAGACACGTGGAAGTTTTTGCCAAGTATCTTCGGGAGAAGCTGTCAGGATTCTATCCTATTAATGCACACCTCGGGCTTCTTTTAGATGACATTATTCAAGACTCAAGATGGGACATGACGTTTTTGGGAATGCAGATTATGGTAGAAGGATTGGCCTTAGCCGCTTTTGGTTTTATTCACAGCACTACCCAGGAACCTCTACTGAAGCAACTTCTAAAGTACGTTATGAGCGATGAAGCCAGGCATGTAGCTTTCGGAGTACTTGCCTTACAGGACTATTACCAACAGCTATCATTATCTGAAATCCGTGAAAGACAAGAATTTGCTTTTGAAGCGGCCGTAAGGATGAGGGATCGATTCCTACTTGTAGAGGTGTGGGAAAAATTGGGCATTAAGCCGAAAGATGTTGTTCCATTAATTCTTTCAAATCCTGATCGCGTTATGTTTCAATCGTTCCTCTTCGCAAAGATAGTGCCTAACTGTAAAAAACTTGGCTTATTGGACGCCGGGGATGGATGGTTGCGTAAGAAGTTTACCGAGCTTGGAGTTATTCAGTTTGAAGACTTTGCCGATACGGGTGAAGAATATGAAAACTTTGCAATTGCAAATGGCGAAATACCGGTTGCTTAATATAATAGATTTCAGTTTAAAGCAATTTATTTGGACCGTCGCTTACCAAAAAGATATATTGGCGATTGGGTCAAAAAATTAATTGCCTTAGTATCTAATAATTTAAAATAGTTGCTTACGTAAACTCTATAACTTATTATTAATTTGGAACTAAAATTAGAGTTATTGTTGTCCGATGACAAATTAAATACATGAGCAATTCAAATTTTATTAATGCAAAATTCGGGAAAGTTGTCACGGCTATGGTAACGCCGTTCAACGATGATATGTCCTTGGATTTAAGCGGTGCCGTTCAGCTGGCCAGATGGCTCGAAAAAAACGGAAGCGACGGGCTGGTTTTGGCGGGAACCACAGGAGAAGGACCTGTCTTAACGGACAATGAAAAAATTGATTTATTTCGAGAGGTATCTGCAGCCATAACGATCCCGGTTATTGCCAATACCGGCAGTAATGATACGGAACATTCCGTTGAACTGACAAAGAGGGCTTCGGCTACAAACATCGCCGGGATACTTGCGGTCACTCCGTATTACTCCAGACCACCCCAGTCCGGAATTGAAATGCATTTTAAGGCGATTGCGGCTGCAACCGGGTTGCCGATTTTGATTTATGACATACCTGTTCGAACCGGAAGAAAGGTGGAGTATTCTACTTTAATTAGATTATTAACTACCGTAGATAATATAGTTGGAGTAAAAGATGCCGCCGGAGATGTGGTTGAAACCTCGAGGTTGATTTCAGAGGTACCGGACGCAGAGATATACTCCGGAGAAGACGCTTTAACTTTTGCTTTAGTGTGCCATGGGGCAAAGGGTGTGATCAGCGTCGCTTCGCATTGGGCCGGATTCGAGATGTCCAAGATGATTCGCCATATATCCGAAGGCAGATTAAATTTAGCCAGAGAATCGCATGCCGCTATGTTAACTTCGTTTGTCTTTGAAACATCAGTCGAAGCCCCGAATCCTATCCCGGCAAAAGCCGCTATGAAAGCTTTAGGTTTGCCCTCGGGTAAGTGCCGACTCCCTCTAGGTGATGTAGAATCTATTCACGCAAAGGCCGATTCTGTAGTATCGCTGTTTAAGACAGACTATGTATTTTAACTTTGCGATAAAATTCAAAAAAATAAAACTCTGTCAAGAAAGTAAATTAAGAGCGACTAAGTGACATTAGGGATTGATACCAATTACAAAATTTCATTCTTGGGGGGATTGGGAGAGATAGGAAAGAACTGCGCGGTAGTTAAGTATTTAAATAAACTGCTTATAATCGACTGCGGGATTATGTTTCCGACAGAAGAGATGCCGGGAGTGGACCTTGTAATTCCTGATTTTTCGTCAATTTTGGAATCTGATTGTGAAATATCGGGAGTGGTAATAACTCATGGGCATGAAGATCATATCGGCGCACTGGGTTATCTTCTGGCACAGACCCCTCTAAAAATTTACGGATCAAGTTTGGCCCTTAAGATTGCTGCCTTTAGAGTGAACGAATTAGGTCTGAAATCTCGTGCAACTTTCTACGAAGTCACCGATCTCGAGCGCTTGGACATTGGTCCGTTTGACGTAGAGTTTATTCCGGTAACCCACTCAGTTCCGCACAGTTTTGCCGTAGCGTTGCATACCGAAATGGGTGCAATAATTCATACCGGGGATTTTAAGTTAGATCAGTATCCCATGGATGGGAGAAGAACTAACTTGTCAAGATTCGGAGAAATATCAGAAACTGAATCTGTGAGATTGCTATTGGCCGATTCGACAAATGCCGACAAGTCCGGTGTGACTGATTCGGAATCGAGTGTCGGAAGTGAGCTCGATAAGATTTTTGCGGCACAAGGCAACAGCCGTATAATTACGGCATGTTTTGCGTCTCATCTGCACCGAATTGAACAGATAATTCAAGTGGCTAATCTCCACGGCCGGAAGGTAAAGATTCTGGGTAAATCAATGAGTCGCAATATTAAAGTTGCATGTGATTTAAAGGTAATTGATATTCCAAAAAATGCTTTGGTTGATACCGACGACATTGATAAAATTGACGATTCTAAACTTTGCATTATCTGTACCGGTTCACAGGGAGAACCTCTCGCCGCTTTGTCTCAGTTGGCATACGGACAATATAGATCAGTTTCGATTAAAAAAGGCGATACTGTAATACTTTCGTCCCATCCGATACCGGGCAACGAAAGATCCGTGTCAAATGTTATTAACGCACTTGGTCTAAAAGGTGCGGAAGTGTTTCATTCCATGATGTCAAATGTGCACGTATCAGGTCATGCCAGGAGTTATGAGTTATCTACTATGATATCGACGGTTAAGCCTAAAGCATATATTCCCGTTCACGGCGAGTATAGACATTTAAAGGCCAATGAGTCTATTGCAAAGAAAATGGCAGTTGAACAGGTGGTCTTATGTTTGGACGGCGACGTGGTTGAAATTACGGCCAATGAAGTTAAGATCGTTGACAAAGTTGAATCTTCTTATGTATTTGTGGACGGGATTTTAGATGATGTGGATGTCGAACTTTTGCATGAGCGCAAAACCTTGGCTTTAGACGGGATTGTTATTGTTATCGTTGTTTTGGATCCGGTTTCAAATAGGTTAATGCACCCGACCAAAGTT
>DAIDJA010000068.1 GCA_027451605.1 Acidimicrobiales bacterium | reverse complement strand
GAGCTTTTTATAGCATTAAAAATTTCGTATCGAAGCAATGTTCCCACAAAACCTCCGATGGCGATGTAGATCAAATATTTTAGATTATTCATACGCACTTAACTCGGTTTTTAGCAAGCAACAACTTTATGGAGTTACTCATCTTTGAATTTCATTGCATTTTAAACATTTTACGTTAACTCTTGAGCCGGTCTAAAAAATGTGTTGATGGAAAGTATCGGATTGGCAAAAAAGCCAATTTTTATCGTATGAATTTTCAAATGCATCACATTTATCTAAAAAAAAGTTAAAGGCTAATAGATATTAAGTTCCTAGATTGTGCCAACTGCATACTTCCCTAGGAAAACACACCAACTATATAAGTTTATATGAATCAACCTTTAAGGTCAATGCCGTGGTTTAAATCGATGGCAAGCAAAAGAGATTAGCGGATTTTAATATGCCCACATAGTTCGACAAAGCATACAAGGACCAAAGGGTGTTTTGCCTATTATGCGTTTTTTTGATATTACCTAATTTCTTGATAGTTAATCCCTGTTTAAAGCACAAACTTGGGCTGAATATCTCAATATATACGTTTTGTATCCAAAGTTACTTTCTGATCGTAGAATTCGTTGGATAATCTAATTGCCTTTTTTGGAAGCCAAATAGTTAATTTTTGGTGATTTTCTGTAAATATATTGACTTCCTAAGTTCTCTAAAGCTGCGATTCGCCTCTGAGTTAAAACCGGGTACTAATGCGATATGAATTACTGGTTTCGGGAAATTGCTCGTAGCAAATCTTGAATGCGAATTTAATCGAACCGGGAGATGATAATCAAATTCCAAATAGCCCTGAAAGGCGGCTTTCTAAAAATACGTAATCGTAGATTATGGTTGACTGGCGATTGTGATTTGAACAGTTTTATAACAAAATTTCTAAATTGCACACTTTAGCCTAAAATTTTGCTTACTATATAAGTATGCCACCGGAAAAACCACAATGGAAAGAATTATATAGCGAAGTAGTAACCGGAGGACTTTGCACGGGCTGTTCGGCTTGCGTAATTGTCTGCCCTCACGACGTACTTAAATATGAAGATTCAGACGGTATTTATAAACCGTACCACCTCGACATCGATGGTGGCAAGGCCGATTGTACTCACGGGCAACGAGGATGTACTCTTTGTACAAGGGCGTGTCCCAGATTTCGTGACTGGGAATCCGAGATAGATATTTTCATGCATGAGCGCAATCGAAACGACGATGAAGTATCGGGAATTTACAGGAGTTTAGTTTTAGCAAGAACCACCGACCAAAGTCTAAACGATATTGGTCAGGACGGAGGCGTAGTCAGTTCTATACTGCTCTATGCTCTGGAAAATGACATAATCAACGGAGCGTTAATCTCGACCTTAGAAGGAGACGGAACAAGTTGGAAGGCAGTTCCCACCGTAGCAACCACCAAAGAAGAAATTATCGGCGGGGCAGGCAGTCGATATACATATTCGGCTAACCCCCTGGCATATTTTGAGGCTGCCGAAAAAGGTGTTGATCGCTTGGCTCTTGTCGGAATGGGGTGTCAGGCTTCAGTCCCCGGAGCACTTTCGTCCAGAAAGGCCGGGAAGACCTCCAAAAGATTTGTATTAAGTATTGGATTACTTTGCTCAAAGACTTTTAACGACTCTATATTTGATGAACTTTTTGACGCTACTTATAACATTAAGCGTGAATCCATCAAGAAGATGAATATTAAAGGTGTATTTCAGATTTGGTGTCATGACGGCTCCTATCACGAAGTCCCTTTGAAGGAAGCCCACAAATGGACGCGGGAAGGATGTAAAAGTTGCCCCGATTTTGCCGCCGAACACGCCGATATATCTGCGGGTGGAATCGGCAAATATTCAGACTGGACGCTTTTGGTAATTAGGACTCAAAAAGGTGAAGAAATTGTAGAAGATATGCTGGCTAAAGGCTTAATAGAAACAAAACCGTCAACCGAGGATCCCGAAGCCGTGGAACTTATGAATAAACTTTCCCGGATTTCAAGGAAGCGCTGGCCGGAATCTGCTTCAGTTTCGGTGCGGCGTCACATTCCGGTGAGGTAAATTAAACTTTTATCGTAAGTTAATTTACCGCAAATTATGAAATATCCGACCTATATTGTTTTAGTTAGACACGGAACGACGCCGACAACCGGCAAGGAATTACCGGGTAGAAAACCCGGTTTGTATCTATCCGAAGCGGGAATAAAAGAGGCGCGGGCTGCCGGAGAAATTATCAAAGAAGCTTTTCCCAAAAGTGTAGCCGTAATTTATTCGTCCCCCTTAGAACGCGCCAGACAGACTGCAGATGAGATTGCGGCAAAATTGTCAACCAAAGTAGTGACTGAGGATAATTTACTTGAGTGTGACTTTGGTCGCTTTACCGGTCGCAAACTCAACGATCTCTATAAAATAAAGGCATGGAGTCAGCTGCATAGAAACCCCGGGGGATTTAGGTTTCCTCAGGGAGAGTCATTTGTTGAGATGGAAACCCGGATGAAGGCTTTTTTGGAAAGTTGCCTGAAAACACATAGCGGTAAAACAGTAGTTTTGGTTTCACATGCCGATCCGATTAAAGTCCTTATAAATTTTGCTTTGGGACTTCACATTAACAATTTCCAGCGCCTTGTGATATCTCCCGCATCGGTAAGTGTGTTAAGTTATGAAGACCGATTGGCTCCCGGACGCCTATTGGCATTAAATTTAAAGTCATCGTTAAAGGAGTCTATAAGTGCCTGACGCTTGGTTATATGAAAACCCGGATAAAGTTACATTTGGTACCGTCGGTGAGCCCGGCGCCAGGATATTCTTACTTCAGGTAAAAGAGGGTGATTCGCTTATAACCATTAAGCTTGAAAAACAGCAGGTGAAAGCAATAGTCGAGTACCTGACTAAGATACTTGCTACCGCTAAAAGACCGGGTCATTTGGCAGAAAATACGGAGCTGGAAGAGCCATATGAGCCGATGTGGTCCGCAGGACCGATAGCGGCTCTGTATGAGGAGGAAATTAATAAGGTTTTTCTCGTTGCTCAAGAATTCGATCCGGAAGCTCCGCCGATAGACGATCTTGATGATCCCATGAAGGTAATATCTAATGTAGCTTTTGAAGGACTTTCAATTCGTATTGTAATGTCATTGGAGCAGTCCGGAGCCTTGGCAATCGTCGGCAAAAGGCTTGTGGAATCGGGTCGTCCACTGTGTCCGCTATGCTCTTATCCCTTGGATCCCGATGGCCATGATTGTCCCAAAACAAATGGTTATAGGCCACCGAAACTATAACTTGGATCAAATCGCACGGTACGGCTGCTACCTGGTTAAGTGAATATAACAGATTTACTTTTAAGTGAAGAGGTTCAATATATCGGCAGAATTACCGCCAGTTCAAACAACGGACTCTTAGTTAAATTTTGTGATCAGGACGAATCACTTTACGGTATATATAAGCCCGAAAACTTTGAAAGACCTCTGTGGGATTTTGAGCCGGGTCTGTATAAAAGGGAATATCTGACTTACGTAAGTTCTTCGCTACTTGGATTCAATATAGTTCCTGAAACCGTAATTCGCCAGGACCTTGAATTTGGAATTGGTTCCGTACAGCACTTTTTGGATGATGTTAGGTATTACGATTATTTTGAAGTGCTCGATGATGAAAAATTTCACGGTGAATTGTTAAAGATTGCGGTTATGGACCTTATCATTAACAATGCAGACAGAAAGGCCGGACATGTATTGGTTACAGAAGATGAACTTGTTTACGCAATAGACAATGGATTGACCTTTAATGCCGTGCCTAAACTTAGAACTGTAATATGGGAATTTACCGATGTTTTACTTGCATATGAAATAAAAACCGGTATCGAACAATTCATTGATAAGTTTGAATCCTCAGCGTCTGGTTTGATTTCAGAAATTGAAATCGATGTGACACTGAAGCGAGCTAAAGCACTGTTAAGTCTTGGACGATTTCCCAATATATCAGACGAAAATCGGTCATACCCGTGGCCTATTTATTGATTTATTGCGATGAATATAGTTTGGCTTAAATGTCCGAATCCGGTATGCATCTGCGTAGTTACCCTGAGTTGAACGATAATGGCACTTTATTGCGGTACAGCTGGAGGTATTTCCAAACTTCTTACCTTATCGAACAAGATTGATTGTTTTTGGGCTATCCCTGTTCGATGTGAATAAGGTTGCCGTCGGGGTCTTCAAAATTAAAAAACTTTACTCCGGATCCCGGGCCATAAAGATCATCTTTTATATCATTCACATTCAGTCCCGCGTCTGACAGATGAGAGTAGGAAGCTTCAAGATCAGAGGTTACGAACCATAAAGTCGTAGCGCCGGGCTTGGTATTTGCGTGATATGTTGTAAGTGTGACTGTAATACCGCCTTCGGGTATCTGCAATGTAACCCACCAGTGGCTGTCATCTTGCCTGTAGTCACTCAGTATTTGCAGTCCAAGCTTTGTTCCGTAGAACTCTTTGGCGGCTTCCATGTTACTGACACCGATCGCCAGCATCTTTAATCTGTTTACTGCTTGCATTTTTAGTTATATTTCCAATCCGTGTAAAATAACTTTTTTAAATCAATAAATTCTCACAATTTAATTACCGGTGACCGATAAGAAAGTTTGTAAGGTCTCGTCTCAATGCTATCAAAATTATATAAGGTAACCGGTTCATTTACTGACTGTATTTTTGGACAAATTGTTTTGCGGGATTAGCTGTTCTTTAATCACTGCCTTCCAATACTAAAACCCACAACTCCAACCTACAACTCTGGCCGGATATCTTAGATTAACGATATTTGACTTTAATTAGGCCTATTGAACCGTTAATTATGAGATTCTTTCTACCTCAGATCGCTGTAAGCATTTTCAATACTGTAGTCTTATATTAATCAGCAAATAGTTGACTGATTGAGCTCACAATGTTTAAAACCCGGGATCTTAATTAATCCCGGGTTTTAAAAGAGGTGTTTAAGCTCTTGCTTTAAGCTCTTCAATTAATTTAGGAAGTATCTTTTGAGTATCTCCGACAATTCCGAGATCCGCAACAGAAAATATCGGTGCTTCCGGATCTTTATTTATTGCGATGATGTTTTTTGCATTCTTCATTCCGACCAAATGTTGAGTGGCACCCGATATTCCGCAGGCAAGGTACACTGTCGGTTTTACCGTCTTACCGGTCTGGCCCACTTGGTAGGCATATGGAACCCATCCGGCGTCTACGATGGCTCTGGAAGCGCCCGGAGCTCCTTTGAGAAGTTTGGCAAGTTCTTCAATCATTGAGTAGTTTGCCTTGTCGCTTAATCCTCGACCTCCGGAGACAACTATATCGGCCTCATCCAACTTAGGCCCGGTTCTCTCTTCGACATGCCGTGCAATAATTTTGGCGCCATTGGTCGCCCCCAAATCACCTGCGGTGAGCTGATTTACCGATGCTGCCCCGCCTCCTGCAGGTTCGGCTCCAAAAGTTTTTGCCCTGATAACGAAAATTTGAGGTGTCGAATCAGTGGTGAATTTTGCTTTGGCAATTTGAGTTCCTCCAAAGATGCTGTGATGGGCTATCAGATCGTCGCCGGAGGACTCGAGTCCCGTTACATTTGTGAGCACCGGAAGATTCAGTTTTGCCGAAAGCCTTGCTGCGATATCTCTACCGTCATAGGTAGCTCCAATTAGTAGTAGGTCGGGACCGTTTCCTGAATTTACGGCATTGGCGATCGCCGATGCGACGGGAACACCCGGTAGGCTGTCATTAACGTCAGTTACTACGTTAAAAGTAGATGCTCCATAGTTACCGAGTTCGGAAACTATTGATTCTGAACTATCTCCGAAACCAACTGCTTCTACGGTTGCATTTAAGCCTCGGGCAAAGGTCAGGAGTTCAAGGGTGATTGAAGTGGGTTTGGAATCTGCTGATTCGGCTAATACCCAAATTTTAGAGATTGACATTGATTAGTTACCTTTCAGATTAGTTTGAGTTTTTCCAAGAACGAAATTACATCTTTATGGGCTTCGCCCTCATCTATGATTTTTTCCCCGGCTTGTCTTGCTTCAGCTGCAACCACCTCAAAGACGACCTGGCGCGCACCGGTATTTCCTACCTCATCGGCAGAAAGCCCGAGGTCAGCCACTTTGAATTCTTCCACCGGCTTAGATTTAGCAGCCATGATACCTTTGAAGTTGGGGTATCTTGGTTCGACCACACCCGCGGTGACGGTAACTACGGCAGGGAGAGAACATGTGACTTCGTCGTAACCGGCTTCGGTCTGTCTTTCGACTTTAATGGAGTTGCCCTCAACGCTTATTTTCTTGGCAAAAGTAACGGAGGGAAGTCCCAAAAGCTCAGCCAATTGCACAGGCGTAGTACCCGTGTAACCGTCCGAAGATTCGGTTGCGGCAATGATTAGATCGGGCTGCGCTTTTTTAATTGTAGCTGCCAAAACTTTGGAGGTTGAAAGTGCATCGGATCCAGCCAGTGCCGGATCTGAGATTAGCATCGCCTTAGCCGCTCCCATTGCAAGGGCAGTTCTTAGCCCGCTCGTTTCGTTATTGGGTGCCATGGATACAAGAGTAACTTCACCGCCGCCGCTTGATTCGGCGAGCTGAAGACCCATCTCGACTCCGTAAGAGTCTGAGTCATCCATTATAAGTTTGCTGTCTCTTTTGAGATTATTTGTACTAGGGTCTAGTTCCCCGGGTGCTGCCGGGTCCGGAATTTGTTTTACACATATTACAACGTTCATGATACTATTTTGCCTTAAATTTTAGGGTGAAATTTACAAAATTGATTATTTTGTCAAAAACCTCATGAAATGGCTTAAATACGGGGTATATTGCCATTTTGACTGGCAGAATTGATTATATTTTTATGCGATATTAGAACTGATAGTTATAGAAATATTAGATAGGGTCTTTTATTTATCAGATTGAAAATATATCAAGAATGTTGACCCGCTTCACAAACTATTACTAAAGTGTAAGGCGAAAAGTAACAAATTTATTTGAATGTAATTTGAATTAAATATATTTTAAAATTATCGGAATCGCTAATGTTTAGGAATGCTTTTTTCAGAAAAGTGATCGGTAACAAAAGACAAGTGATCATAATCTTATAAACCTGTAATTGGTCGCTTCGGAGTTGGATTGAACAAACCGAAAACTATTTAGATCCGGCTCTTTAATATTCCGGGTCAGTTAAATGCAACCAGACCCGGGATTTAGAAGTTCATTTTTTAAAAGGCAGTACCTACTTTAGTTTAGGCGTATGCTTCAAATATCAAGCTACAACTCTGTAAGCTTATTGAAAGTCGGAAATCTTCGGAAGATTTATAAGCTGCCGATCTCAATTAATTGAGGATCGTCCGATATTATTCCTTGAACCTGTTCATTTTTTAAAAGACCTTTCGCAGTATCGGTATCGTTAACTGTCCAGGCGACTAACTTGTACTCATATGAAGATGAGAAACTTAAGAATTCTTCAGTGATGGTCAGATAATGCGGAAGGAAAAAATCTATACCCAGTGAAGTACACTTCACGGCAGCTGTTTTTGTCTGGTCAAGAATTTCTTCTGCGGTTTGGAAATGTTCAGGGTAGAAGAGAAAACCCAAAGCTAAATTTATATCGATCTCTGCAGCTATGCGCTTTTTAATTTGAATAAGTTGCTCAATAGAAAAACTTGTAACCAAAAGGTTTTCTATATTGAACTGTTTTACATCGTCCAACAGGCATTCGGCAATTTCGGAGGTAATTGATTGTCGAACGGAATTATCGCAGGGCTTTACCTCTATGTCAATAAGTGAATTTGGGAAATTTTGAAGAGTCTCCAGCAGAGTGGGCATCTCCGGTTCCAGGTTACGAAGTTCCGCAAACGTTGAATCTGTAATTGTTATCCCGGACTTTAAAGTATCGTCATGGCTAATGACAAGCACATTATCGCTTGTTAGATAGATATCGGTCTCAAAGCCGTCAGCTCCTTTTCGGACACATTGTTTGAATGATTGAAGCGTATTTTCGGCGAAATTCTTAGGATCACCGCGATGACCAAGGAGAAACTTCAAATTTTTATTAAAAATTGCCATTTTTTTACCGAAATTGACATTTTGCCGTTTCCATTTTAACAAAATCCCTGCTTAAAGCCTATTGCATTTTTTTTAAAATGGTGTTACATTATTGATTAGAATGTCAATAAGCGGAATTAAGTAATTAATTACTTATTTCAATTTTATAATTCTCGTTTGCGCGGGCATATAGGTCATTAAGAATAAGAGGAAGGAGACAGT
>DAIDJA010000067.1 GCA_027451605.1 Acidimicrobiales bacterium | reverse complement strand
CGATAGTGCTGTTCACCGGGATTGACCCGGAGCACTACACTTGCTGCCGGGAGTGGTAACGGTCGAATGACTACTCGATGATCTGTTAATCGGACCTTGGCTTGGATTAACGCAAGTTGTTGTTGTAGTGGCATTATGTATGGTCGACCCGTGTGAAGTCGATGCGGAATTTCCAGGCGAGTTAGACGAAGTAGAGCTAATGTTTGGATTCCCATGACCTCCAATTTGTCCATTTGTACCTCCGGGATTTTTTGGCGTACATGACATCCCCGTTCTTACGGGAGATTTACACGGATTACCGTTTACCGATTTGCCCAGTTTTGCCGTGGTTTGGGTAGTCGTCGTCGGAGTCGGTAACTGAATCCCGACATTTTTGAAGAAGCTGGCAAGAGGAGACTGAAAACTTGACGGTAGGCTATTAGTGGCCGCAGCAGACATTATTCCCGCGAATGACAATAAAATAAGTGCCAGTGCTAAGACCGCAATCTTTGGCATGTGGAAATGGCTTTCAGCTGTACTGCGACTGCGATAAAGCTCGTTTTCGGCTATTTGCTTAACGTTTTCATATCCGACCGTATCCAGTTCCCCGGATCTAATTTGGTTCAGCATATTCAAACGTTGCTTTTGCGAGTCCGACAATACAGATCCTCGCAAAACATCATCGGCTTCTTTTCCGGATGATTTTCCTTCGAGTAATCGGCGAATCTTTCTTAATTTTGTAAAGTTATCCATTTTATATTTGTATCTAAATTTCTAAAATGTTATTAAATCACTAAAGGTTAAGTAGGTAACTTACCTGATGATAATTAAATCGAATTTATAACTCACGACATTTCATTATTTCTGAATCTAAACCACAACGGGCAATTATTCCACTTCTGGTGGTTTAATCACCGCTAACCGTGATAATTTTTTTAAGGCACGATGCTGGAGGAGTCTCACAGCTGTTTCGGTGCGTTCGGTCATTTCAGCAACTTCTTTAACGGAACAATCTGCCATTACCCTTAAAAATAGAATTTCATATTCTTTTGAAGTTAAATTCTTCTTTAGAAATGCATTCATTTCAGCGATTTCTTCATTTGCTATTAACGGAAGGTCATTATCCGCCTTTATCGTTAATTCTTCTGCCAACTCCGAATCGACCATATCTATATCAACCGTGCTAATCCTCTTCTTCCTAAAATAATCTGCGATTCTATTACGCGCGATTCGATATAACCATGCCTGAAATTGACCTTCAGATCCTTCAAAATCATTGATTTTTAAAGATACACCGATCCACACTTCAGAAGCGATATCTTCGTAGTCACGCCCTGCCCTGAAAAATATAAAATTATCAATCTTATTGCAATACTGCATATATAGGTCGCCAAAAGCCGTTTCGTCACCTTCTTTTATTTTTGAAAGCAGCTCAGAAAAACTATTCATCATTTTAATAAAAGCTGCCCATCGAACCCCAATTAGTGTTGATCTCTATCAAATAATCGTAGTTTAACTTACAGCTCAAAATATAATAAGCAATAATAGGCGAAAACTAACCTGCAATAACATATATTGAGTTTTACATGATATTTAGAGGATGAGAAATCTGAATTTTTCAGAATTATTCAGTAAAAATGTAAACTCAATTTAAAAGTTATCGAAACAAATGTCATCTTCGATTAATTGAACTCTCATTTTAATGTAAATGAATGTATTTATACAATTGGTGGCAACGTATGCTATTTTGAAATTATTCTAGCCCCGGAAAAACACAATTATTTCAACGGATGATCATTTGAATTTTGCCCGAAACACTTAAACGTAGCTGAGCTGGGAACAGAAAACGATTTGTAATTTTATCTTCAGATGCGATCTTATATAATCAGATTTCAGGATCTGCTATTGAAATCGGCATGTCATCTTCTGACTTGAAGTCGCCTGCCAAACCCACTGTTTCCAGAATTCTGTCACTAATTTCCAGCATCAGAGGAGCATTTTCGGAAAGAAAAGTTTTTACATTCTCACGCCCCTGCCCAAGCTGCTCACCTTCGTAAGTAAACCAAGATCCCGCCTTCTTAATAATACCAAGATCAACACCTACATCTAAGAGCGATCCTTCTCGTGAGATTCCCTGTCCGTACATTATGTCAAATTCAGCGGCTCGAAATGGTGGTGCAACCTTATTTTTAACAACCTTTACCTTGGTTCTGTTGCCCACAATATCCGGTCCGTCTTTTATGGCTTCAACCTTTCTAATATCCAAGCGAACCGAGGAATAAAATTTTAATGCTCGTCCTCCGGGAGTAGTTTCGGGAGAGCCAAACATCACCCCAATCTTCTCACGCAACTGATTTATAAATATTGCCACAGTATTCGTCCTGCTGATACTGGCGGTAAGCTTTCTTAAAGCCTGAGACATCAATCTCGCTTGAAGCCCCATATGAGAATCTCCCATGTCACCTTCTATCTCGGCTTTTGGTGTCAACGCAGCGACAGAGTCTACTACTACAACGTCAATGGCGCCTGATCGAATTAACATATCCGTAATTTCCAACCCCTGTTCACCGGTATCGGGCTGCGAAATTAAAAGCTCATCTATGTCAACTCCAATTGCCTTTGCATAAGTTGGATCCATCGCATGCTCTGCGTCGATATAAGCGCAAACCCCTCCCTGCCGTTGGGCCTCAGCAACCACATGCATAGCCAATGTTGACTTACCTGAGGACTCAGGTCCAAATATTTCGATGATACGACCTCTCGGCAATCCGCCTATTCCCAGTGCCAAATCCAATGCCAGAGTCCCCGTAGAAATACTTTCTACATTAAAATTCAACCCTTCCCCCATTTTCATTATCGAACCCTTGCCAAACTGTTTTTCAATTTGACTAAGCGCTGACTGAAGCGCCTTTTCTTCGTCTCCGGTTACTGCCATAGTGTTATGCTCCTAACTAAATATTTTCTGATTATCAGGAGAAGATTGATTCTCCATGATTAAGGCTATATCTGAAGTGTTACAAAATATTAGATGCCAAATCAAACCTTCATATACTAATATATCATCGAACATCTGTTCGATCAAGTATTAAGGCAAAAAACTGCCGTTACTTTACAAGTTTGCTTTTTAAAATTGAAGCGGCATCATAGGGATCAACCGGATTGAACATTACGCCACTGCCAAGTTCACCGGCGGCGACATATCTAATTGTATCTTCTGTTCTATATAATCCGCATATGTGTATATGCAAATGCCCTAAGTCTTGATTCACATCGTTGAACGGTCCCTGATGAATCCATAGCATGTAAGGCATAGGTTTTGTAAATACCAAACTTAAAGCCTTTAGTGACATTTGTAGAATGGAAGCTAACCCGCTTGATTGAGCCTCATTCAGATCTATGAGCGAAACAATATGATCTTTACTCTTTATAATCATCTCAAAAGGATATGTTGCTGCTTTTACTTCAATGCACTGAAAATATTTTGAATCTATGATCATTAGGTCATCTTCCGCTTCGGTACAAAAATTGCATGAAATTTCGGATAGTTCATCTTTCGGAACTTGCGGAATAAAATCAAATGCATAAATCTGTCCGTGGGGATGATGGATAGTAGCTCCTACTTGGGCACCGTTATTTTCAAATATTAAAACATATTTAACGGAAGAATCATCTTTAACAAAATTAACAGTGCTTTGAACCCAAATTGAAATAATCTTTTCAATATCGACGACTTTAAGATCATATAAATTCTTGTTATGGTCTGAAGAGAACACCACAACTTCGCAAAACCCGTTTCCCATCGCGGGATAACGGTTCTTAAATATATAGCAGCTTCCGGTATCCGAATTTTTAAATTCTATTCCGCCGGGACAAAAAGGACAGGGTTCGTCTGCTCTAGTAATAGGCCGATTTTGCCTACCGGCTACCACAATACTGATGCGGTCATCAAAGTCGTTCAAATATAGTTTATTTGACGCTTCTGACATGGCTTATCTATCTGAGTGATGACGTATTTGTAAGCGCGTGATGAATTTGCGGATAAATATCCAATCCGAGAGAAACTAATACCACAACCCAGCCGATCAATATCCCTACCCAGGCAATCGTATATCCGGCACGCCTGTTATCTGAATTTACAATTCTCTTTCTCGCGGAAAGGCCGATCCAAAAGGCCATAACGCCAACCACATAGGTGGCAACCTGAAGGGCAAAATATACATGTCCGTTTACTCTCAAAGTAACTGCCTTCTGCGACTCTATATACAAATAAAGCCTTATACCCACCTCTACCAATGCCAATGTAAAACTGACATATGCCGATGGCTGCAACTTTTTCCTTACCTTAAATGAAGCAAGTGACTGATTTGGCTTAACTATTATCGGGTTCGGTCTTCCGTAAGAATCCGTCAAACCCTCGACCCGTTCACTGGAGGCTGCGGACCAAGAAGATCCGGGTGCAAACTTAGGTGCACGTGACATCCCCGGAAGCCTTACCGTATCGTTATTCCCCGTAGGTTCTTGTAAATTTGCGCGACTGGGTTGATTCTGGCTCTGATTTGAAACAGTCGCTTCTTCGCGAGCCGCCTCCCAGCTGTTAAACTGATGCCATATGGTTTGCCAGTTTTCAGGAGTCATCAATACTGAGGCGAATAGCTGACCCGGTAGATTATTTGGGGTCTTTTCCCATATCCCGTATGAATCACCTGAATAACCCAGTATATAGTGGTTCCCCGTTTCAACAGGCGTGACTTCATTTGGACTGGTAGATGTCATATAATTTTTAACTTTAGTATCTTTTCGGTTAATTTTTACCGTAAGGATTTAAGATATTCAATGCAAAAGTCATTCAATAATTATCCCGTTCTCTTCCGGTTTCATAACTTCCAAACTATATTTAAATTTTAGTCTTTTTAAAGTTATACTAAGGTTCTTTGCGACAGAATCGGCATTGTCGCCGCAAATACCCAAAATAGACGGGCCCGCGCCTGACCACACTGCCCCTATAGCCCCACTGTCGACCATTGAATCCATCACAAATTGAGCTTCAACGAAAAGCTTCGCACGATAAGGTTGGTGAATTAAATCACCAAAGGCAACCGAGCTGAACTTATCTATATCGGATAACCCTGTCATCATCATAGCTAATCTTCCGAGAGACTCTGCTACAACCTGTCGGCTGTAACTTGAAGGAAGTACGTCTCGGGCCATCTTAGTGGAGAGCTCAACTTCGGGTATAAATAGTAAAAATTGCAACCGGGGATCAATCGCTAGCTTAGTCATATTCACAGTCTGATGTGAATATTCAACGGCGATTAAGCCTCCAAAATATGCCGCTGCAACATTGTCGGCGTGTCCTTCAATTTCGGCTGCGACACCGAGCGGATCACTACTGCCGGCAGCTTTTGCGACCCCTAATATTAGTGCGGCCGACGAACCTAATCCGCGGGCAAGCGGTATTTGAGAATCTACGGTAACTTTAAAATTTGTGTGCCCACAAACCTTTTGTAGAACTCTGGCAACAATATGATTTTCCAATTCAGTTTCGGTATATTTTTTTTCTGATCCTTGATTCAAACTGCAGAGCTCAAACCTCTTAGATTCCACAACTTCAACAGTTAGTCGTTTTGGAAGAGCTACCGCGAGTGTGTCGAAACCTGGCCCTAAATTTGCAGATGATGCAGGTACTGAAACTAACATACAGTTATTTTACTTTGCGCTCAAAGGTCAGCTTGACTTAAGATCGTTCAGATCTTCAGCCGTTTTATAGACTTGCCTGGGCTTCGATCCGTCTGCCGGACCTACTACCCCGCGTTCTTCTAAAATGTCCATTATTCTCCCGGCTCTGGGATAGCCGATTTTAAGCTTACGAGTCAGCATTGAAGTAGACCCAAGACCGGATTTAATTACAAGCTCC
Source organism: Acidimicrobiales bacterium (assembly GCA_027451605.1). Lineage (GTDB taxonomy): Bacteria > Actinomycetota > Acidimicrobiia > Acidimicrobiales > JABEUL01 > JAJZNL01. The sequence goes on along the minus strand of DAIDJA010000067.1, from coordinate 2,481 downwards.
ATTGCCTGAGGCACCAAGTCATCGTCATCGCCGTCAGTAATCAGATTATTTTCGTTAGCGGGGTCATCGGTTGAAGCATCACGCAACTCTTCTAAAAATACCGGGGAGCTCTGCTTCTTCCAGAAGCCTACTATTTGATGTATCTCTTTTTCGGAAACCCACGGTCCCTGTAACCTAGTAGGAATTGACGAATTAGAAGTTAAAAGCAGCATATCGCCACGACCAATAAGTCTCTCTGCACCTGCTTGGTCCAGGATAACTCTGGAATCTGCGATTGACGAGACCGAAAATGCAAGACGCGAGGGAATGTTGGCTTTAATTACTCCGGTGATTACGTCAACTGACGGACGCTGCGTTGCAATTACCAAATGAATTCCAACCGCACGTGCCATCTGCGCCAACCGACAAATCGAATCTTCAACTTCGTGTGAAGCTACCATCATTAAATCATTTAATTCATCGACCACGATTAGGATGTAAGGAAGCCTGTCAATTTTTGCAATTGTATCGTCGTCAGTTGAACCTTCAATTTTATCGTCGGATTCCATCGGTGAAATATTTTGATTAAGTTGTTGATACTTTTGCAAAAGTTCACCTTTATTGTATGCATCGTGATATCCGCCTATGTCTCTAAAGCCATAAGCTGCAAGCAGATCGTATCGCCGCTCCATTTCTTCCACTGCCCATTTCAATTTATTGGCAGCCAGCTTCGGATTTACCACAACTTCGGTTAGAAGGTGAGGCAGTCCGTTATACTGTCCAAGTTCCACTCGTTTTGGATCTATCAAAATCATTCTGAGTTCCTCGGGTGTCGCTTTCATCAAAAGCGACACCAATAATGAGTTAATACAAGACGACTTACCGGCGCCGGTCGCTCCTGCAATCAATATATGGGGCATCTCCGCCAGATTAGCCAATAACGTCTTTCCGGCGATATTTCTACCAATCGGAACCTCCAGTGGATGAACTGATTTCTTGAATTCGGGAACCGATATCAAATCCCCAAGCGTAACCAATTGCCTAATCCTATTGGGGACTTCGATACCTATAGCCGATTTACCCGGAATGGGAGCAAGAATTCTAACGTCCGGTGAAGCCATGGCATAAGCTATATCTTTAGAAAGCGAAGTAACCTTTGCGACTTTCACACCCGGAGCCAGCTCAAGTTCATACCTTGTAACAGTGGGTCCTACCGTATAACTTGAAAGAGTAGTCTCTACCCCGTGCGACAGGAGAGCATTTACCAAAACGCTTCCGGCATCTTCAACTAACTTTTCATCCATTTTTTGGTTTGATGAATTTACCAAAAGTTTTGCAGAAGGTTTCAACCACTTGGTAACAGATTCATCTATTAACGGCAAACTCATTTGAGTTCTTGTCAATTTTTCACCATTGTCCGAACTTCTTATATTGAGATCGGACATTTTTGTTGGATGAAAAATCTCGTCTTTGTCGGATTCACTGTTTTCATTACCAGAATCACCGACAGCCCCGAGGTCCGGAACTTCGTCATTAACTTTCGTCCTATCTGATTTTGACTGCCGCTTGGAATTGATATCATCGACAACTTCGGCCTCGTCATTACCCGGCTTGTTTCCGCTTAGCCTCTGTCTGGTTTTAAGTTCCAATTCATTTCGTCTGACTCTTCTCTGATTGAGGTAATTCCGGGATGATTCAAAAAGATGTTTAATATTAGAAAACGTAATCGCAAACACGACCACGACAGAGGCCAACATTATGGCAACTAATATCAAAAAAGAGCCAACTGAGCCAAATAAAGAACTTAACGTCGTCCCTAAAAGTGATCCCGCCAGTCCACCGGATTTATACAACTTTATCATTTTGGCATGAAGTGAATACGGTCCCGCCAATACGTTAATCATGGATGAAAATACTATCAAAGCAACTAGACTTCCCAGGGTAGCCGTTCTGATCGAAGTCGATTTGTAATTGGAGGCCCTTTCCGTTTCCGAATCGTTTATACCCTTTAAGAAAAGCTTTACCGCGACAAACAAAAATATCCCTACAAGAAAAAACCGACCAACGCCAAGAACATCCCCTGTCCATTCTCGGATCAAAGATCCTGCCCATCCGATTGAATTTGACACCAGTGATAAAAGCAGGATTAAAGAACCAATACCTAAGAAAATTGCCCAGAGCTCGTCGGAAATTGAACTAAGTATTCTCGAGCAAAATGCGAAAAACGACTTAACCGTGCCCGTTACACTAAACGGTAAAATTGCCGTCGAACTCTTTGGGGATTTTGATTTAGCGGTCGATTTAGAAGGGTAACTTCGCCTAGTTGCCATAATTAAAGCCTACCAGCTGATTTTGCAAAAAATGTAGATCAAATACCAATAATTACTGGCACTACGGTAGGTTTCCTCCTCGTATTGCTTCTTACAAATCTGGAGACAAGGGCTCTTATCTCATCGGCAACTTGATTTTTTCTAATGTTTGGACCTTTTGGAAGATCTAAAA
>DAIDJA010000066.1 GCA_027451605.1 Acidimicrobiales bacterium | reverse complement strand
AATCCAATAGATCGTAACGGCTTCGGTTAAAACCATCGCGCAGTCCTGGATTATCAGCAAAAATATGGGAGATCTGAATGCATATCCTGCCCAACCAAGTGGCCAGAGTATCAACTCCCCGTGGTTGCCAAAAAAAGAAGCCCCAATCGTTGTCGAGTATGGCCACAATACACCTTTTGAAATAAGCCACCATGGTTGAAAATAAAGAGCCGAATCCCATGATAGTGACCCACTGGAAAAAACGTCAATGCTATAAGCGATAAAATACCATAGCTGAGCCGATAAAAGCAGACCTATGCCAAACTTGAGTAATTTACGTTTATCTAAAAACATTGACCAAATCCAACTTAGATGAATGCATTCGATCTCAGAGGAAAGAGCCTCTATTTAGGAAAAAGCTCCTAATACTCTGTAGCCGGTGACGGCAGTGGCTCTAAATATGAGTATTTCTTAATATTATTTTTATGGAGTCTGTACTGGATTGAAGTAGTCAATACACCCAGACCATATTTAACACTACGCCTAAAATTAATTGATGATGAATCTTCATCGTAGCGTGTGGGGCACGAAATCTCTCCTATCTTAAAATTTGCACAAACAATCTGAGCTATCATTTGATTGTCAAAGACAAAATCATCTGACAATTCGTCTAACCTCAATGAATCCAACAACTCTCTGGAAAATGCGCGAAATCCGGAGTGATATTCAGATAATTTATACCCAATCATTAAGTTCTCAAATGCCGTCAAAAATCTGTTAGCCATATACTTCCAAATTGGCATTCCGCCTTCTTTCACGGCTCCCGGACCAATTATTCTGGATGCAAGAACAAAATCATAGACGTCGTAGGCTATCATTGAAGACATCGCAGTCACCAAAAGCGGAGTATATTGGTAATCGGGATGTAGCATCACCACTATATCGGCATCATGCTCTAAGGCAGTCTTGTAACATGTCTTTTGATTCCCGCCATAACCCTTATTTTGATCATGTTCGATCACAATCAAACCAAGCTCATTGGCTATTTTAACGGTATCATCGGTTGAGTAATCATCAACAAGTATCACAACATCAACGATGTCGTGATCAATTTCATCAAAAGTAGCCTTAAGAGTCAAAGCTGCATTATAGGCAGGCAATACTACTGCAATTTTTTTCCCGTTTATCATATTAATTCATCACTAATTATAGCAAGCTAAGCCAACCAATGTCAACCCGATGTAAAGCGGATGGAAAGAATCTCAGAATAGCCGAATGGATAATACTTGGTGGAGCTAACCAAATTAGCCTCAAAATACAACGGATCCCTAAATAATGTTCGCCCTTCAATGTAAAAGGTAGCCTGACCCGTACTGTTTGTTAAAGCATAAACAGGACTGGTTCCCTGATATTTTGTCAAACTATTATCATCTTTTGAGTAAATTACGGCATTTCCGGGAAGCAACCCGTTCTGACCGTAGATAATCTGTGAAAAGTAAATCTTAACCTTCGAGAGGTTAACCGGTTGATTAAACTGATTGACAAGTTGGGCTTGTACGGGGATAACATGATTTAGAGGAACTAACTTATCAACCGCATCTGGATAGATCTTTATATGATATTGCTGAGCGATAAAAATACTGCTCACTGAAACCGTTGCCGGACTGGTTGTATAAGCGACTACTTGGAATCCCCCGACAATCGGAGGCATTCCATAAAAGTTCGGTGCCTGAAGCACCACATTTTCAGAACTATTTGCAGAAATTGTGGGAGACCCGCCAACAGGATTCCAAAAGGCCGTAACCGTACCGCTTTCCTGAACAGAAAAATGAGGAGTAACGGGATGCCCACTATTGTTTGTAACAGAAACAGTTACTTGGTCAATGGTTTGCACTTCACCGGTAGTATGTATGGAAACAATATTCAGTTGCAACGGTGACTTAAACAATATTGATACTCCAAATCCCGCCAACAATGCAATCAACATTGCTGAATAAATAGAGACAACTTTCGACTTATCGAGACCCGCATCAATACGACTGGTACTAACCAATGAAATTATCAAAGCCGGCAGCATGGTGACAAAATAGGATCCAAAAGATCTGCTTGCAAAAAAGAATACAAATGACGGCATAAAAAATACCAGCTGCTTAATAAAGCGATATCCTATAACGTAAGCGCCTATTACAAACACAAGTGCCATAAATTCCAGCACACTATATGCAGTAAGTGAACCTCCGCCTAAGCCAACAAATAAAGAAAATCCAACTATTCCCTGCCCAGCCGGGATCGCATGGGCGAGTATGGGTTGAAATATACCTGAAAACCATTGTAACGGTGAATCCAAAATAAACGGCAGATTGGGAAGTAAGAACGCCACTACAGTTATAAGCGCATACCTAACGGATCTTCTCAAGTTATTACCTTGATTTGAAATATTGTGTCGATCTTCAATATAGAGAGCGATACATATTAAAGGCAGTATCAACCAGGCATTTTGTTTAACAGCCATAGCGATTCCCAAAGCAATCGGCGATATATAACGGCGTAGCCAAGGCATATCACTTAGTCCGAACCGATCCCATTGAAAAGCAGCAACTATCAAAAATGGAACAAAAAGAGCATCGGTCACCCCGCCAACGGCGTATCCGACGTAGACACTGAAGCTTCCGACAATAATCGCAATTCCTTTGATTTCTCGGGGAAGGAGACGATACATAAATATCATTCCGGTGGCCCAACCGACTAAATTCAAGATAATCGCACTTTGCTGATCAATACCTATCCACTCCAATGGAACATAAAACAAAAATGACAGAGAAGGATAAGATAATCGAGATACCACGCTTCCGTCAAGCAGAAACGTATAACTATTGGGGCTAACTCCATACCGTTTAAACGAAGGCAGCATTGAAGTTAAATACGGGTTGTGGAAATGTGCGGCGAGAAAACCTGCATACTGATCGAATGCAATTTCATCGGTACCATACCCCGGAACTTGGTAGATCTGCAAATAAGCCCAGACGCCAAACATAATAACAACAAGAAATAATGCAATCAATCCAACCCAACGCAGCTCAGGGCTATAAGGAGTTTTGGCCATAGAAGCAATAAAAATCACCAAAAGGCCAAGAGCGATCGAAACTATGGCGAACAACGTAACCCAGCTCAAAGTGGTTACATAATTAGCTACTCTGAGACCCCACAGAATCAAAATTAAGCCGACAATAGCCCAAATACTTCGGGCATACTTTGTCGGCTTATCGTTAGTTATATCTAGTCGATTTGAAATCAATTACGACAAACTAAATTCCTGAACATTACCATAGGCCGAACTACCAACTGCATCCCAGAGACTGTCTCCACTGGCAGATAGACTAATTTGAACCGTATTAAGTGGTGCCGGCAACACCTTGACGACTTGCTGGCCGGCAACATTGACTACTGAGACATTACAACTACCTGCAGGACACTTCAGGACAAATAACGTCTGAGAATCCGGGCTTATAATTAACGAATGTGCACCTGAGCCAACAGCAAATGTACTAATTTGACCGACACCACTGGCGGGTATTTCATCAATTTTTCCATTAGCTTCTAATACAAAAAGATCGGCGCCGCTTGTAGAAACGACTACTGATATTGCATCACTTACTAAAGGTATTGTTGTTCCTACGATATGATACGTATCCAAAGCGATCTTTTGCAGTGAAACGGCACTTCCATTATTTTCCAAAACATATACAATAGAGCCATCAGCACTAACCGAGAGCGATTGAACAGGATCAGACACAGGTATAGTATAACTAAGTGCCCCTGAGTTACCATTGTGGATCTCGACTGCCCCACCATTACCGGTATTTAAGCCGACAAGTAATACTCTATTAACTGTTTCAGCGATTGCAACTGCCGAAGTACTCTCCGGTACAGGTGCACCTAGGGTGCCAGTTTTAAGATTTATTTGCTGCAAAGTTCTTTCACTGGAACCGCCGGCCAAAAGCCATTGAGTATCATCGCTCATTACGGAAGCGGCACCATCAATACTTTTTGGCGCTGAAAATGACTTAATGGGCTTAATCAAAGAGCCTGTCGTCGAAGTTGCCGCACCGCCGGGCGAATTACCACCCGAACACGAACTCAAAACAAAGGCGAAAATAATCAGCAATCCGATACCGAATACGCTCTTTTTAAATAATTTCATTAATAAACTCCATATATTTTTGTTACGTTATTGTACAAGTCTTCATGACATATTAGACTGCACAACGTCAGTATAAAAAAACCAAGCTCTATACATCTATCAATGTATAGAGCTTGGAAACTCTAGATCGAACTATACAGTATCTAAACTACTTCTTTCTTTTGCTCTTTACCAAGAGACCAACACCCAGCAGTCCGGCCATAAGAACCACACCGGCACCGACTTCTTCGCCAATGAATGGCTTACCAGTAGTCGCTGTGGTAGCTCCCGCTACCGTACCGGTTGTACTCGTTGTACTTTGAGCGAGCAATGCAAAATCCGGGTCACTGGCGATATTAATATTAATTCCACCTGCAAGATTTCCGGTTATAGCACCCCACGTACTTGTTGTAAAGTCATATTCGGAGAGAATATTAGCAGGAGAAGCCAATATCGATGCGCCTGACCCAGTTAAGGTCATCGGTGAACTTAGGGCGGTTTCATAAACCGTATCTGTAGTGGTATCTAATATCTCAACACCGAAACACGCATAAGCAGTATAACCGCTAATACCCGTAACGTCTGCAGTCGGGCTGGCACATGTACTAAGAATCAACTCATATGAGTCAGTCACGCCATTGAAGTCACCCCCGGGTAGAGTAATATTAATAGTTATTGTCGAACCTGATGTTGTCGTAATTGTTCCGGTAAGAGTTGTATTTAACCCTGTTGTATTTATGGATACTTCATTCACCACCTGGGTATAACCCACTACTGGGTTTGAAGGTGTTTGTGTAGCCCCATAGGTCGGGGTACCGGCAGCTTCCGCAGTCCCCATCTGAAGGCTTAGTATACCAATCGTCATCGCCGTTGCGATTGCTAAGGTAACTACCGTTGATCTGAGTTTTAGTTTCATTCTCCCTCTATTCTTTATTTATTTATCTGTGTCTAATTTAGCATATATTTTTTCGCTATGCAAATCTTTCACCTAAATTTCTGAATCGATGTAATTTTTAAGTCTTTATTAATTGTTTAAAAACTATAGTTTTAGTTTATCAGATCTATTTAGGCATGTCAAGTGTTTTTGGATTTTTTTTTAAATTTGGATGTTATTCAAATCTTAGTTGAAATTACCGGTTGGTGATAGCTGTAATTTAGTTCGGAATTTATTGTTTTTTAGCTAAATTTTCAAAATATTCTTATTTGGTCCTAAAAATATCTTGCGATCAGCTTTCCGTTTCGGGCTCTTTTTCAGCTTCATCGGGATGAAGATATTCAGCCCATGCCGCCTGCGCTTCGGTTTCAGGTGTGAATCCGGTGTCTGCAATTGAAAAACTTCCGATGTAGTTTCCGTCGCTATCATAAGCATGCTCTCCAAAAGCTTCCTGATACTCTGCAGCAACGTCCCCTCCTTCAGCTGCTTGCTTAACTGAAAGGCTAATTCTTCTTCTGGCAAGATCAATATCGATTATTTTTACCCAAAGCTCTTCGCCTAGTTGAACTACTTGGTTAGCGTTGTCTACATGATGAGACGCTATTTCGGAAATATGGGCCAATCCCTCGATACCGTCCCCGACTTGAATAAAGACTCCGAACTGTACAATTTTTGTGATTCGACCATAGACAAGCTCACCAACTTTATGAGCATCGGCAAATTCCTTCCATGGATCTTTTTGTGTAGCCTTCAAAGATAATGAAATTCGTTTCTGTTCCAGGTCAATCTCCATGATTTGGACTTTGACTTTATCTCCTACCGATACGACAGAAGAGGGATGGTCAATATGCTTCCAGGATAACTCTGACACGTGAACCAACCCGTCCATTCCACCTATATCCACAAAAGCACCAAAACTCACTACCGAAGATACGGTACCGTCACGCTCTTCACCGGGCTTAAGATTCACCAAAAACTCTTCTCGTTGCTCGGCCTGCGACTCTTCCAAATAAGCACGACGGGATAGCACTACATTACTTCTGCTTCGATTTAACTCTATAATTTTAGCGTCAATCACCGAATTGATAAATGGGGTTAAATCCCGTACCTTCCGCAAATCAATCAACGATGCCGGCAAAAATCCCCGCAGACCAATATCTACAATGAGACCGCCTTTTACAATTTCGATAATTTCGCCCCTTACGGTACCGTTGGCTTCTTTGATCGCTTCAACGGTTTTCCACGCCTTTTCGTACTGCGCTCTTTTCTTGGATAGAACCAATCTACCGTCTTTATCTTCAGTCTGAAGAACTACAGCTTCAATTTCATCTCCAATTGTGGCTACCTCTGAAGCATTGGATACGTTTCTTATGGATATTTCCTTTACGGGAATTACTCCTTCGGATTTATAACCAACATCTACGAGAACCTCTTCTTTATCGACCCCAACAATAGTGCCCTGCACTAAGTCGCCATCTTTAATGATGACCACCGACTCTTCCAGGGCTTGTTTTAACCCTTCGGGACCTAAATCATCCTGAGTGATTTCCCTGGGTTCGTATTTTCCACTTTCGTCAAATTTCCCCATCTTTGATTCAAGCTCCAACACATTAAGCACTACTTCAGTCATTAAGCTTCTTATTTCCTTTTATCTAATATCTTTTAAAAATTCTGAAAGATTTTCTACCTAAATTGAAACTATATTTTTCCAAACGAAATATATTGTTCCAAGTGTTTATATCCGTTATTAATTTTCAATTTACATTATGGCAACCAACTCAGATGAATTAATTTTTGCGAAAAATAATGAAATTGAGCCAATTATCTTTAGGCCGTCCGTTACGACCAACCGGATTTATTAATTTTAACAGCTCATAGGCTACAAGATACCAAAATTCGGAAATTGTACTCTTTGGTTCCTAAGCAGTGTTTTTGACAAAATAAAAAGAAATCAGAATTTATCTAAATAGCATACCTACTACTAAACCACAAGTGAATTGTTATTAACCACGCTTTTCGGCCCAGCTGAAACCGGTATTAAGGTGTAACGTCAATGGAATTCCAAGCTCTCCAACACTTTCCATCTCGGCTTTAACGATTGGAATAGTCTCATCTATTTGATTGGCTATGCATTCAACAATTAATTCGTCATGAATCTGCAATACCAGGGCTGCATCGATATTTGTAGATTTCAATTTGCTATTCAATCTAATTATTGCCATTTTGAAAAGATCAGCGGCACTTCCCTGGATGATAGAATTTGCCGCTTGGCGCTCCATGGCCATACGATGCATTCGATCCATCGAATTTAATTCATCAAAGTTGCGCCTTCTACCCAATATTGTCTTGACATATCCGTTAACCTTAGCTTCGACGATTGAATCTTCGATAAAGGATTTTAAAGCCGGAAAGCTGGCAAAATATTTTACGAGGATTTCTTTAGCTTCGGTTACAGAAATAGTTAGTCGCTCAGCCAGTCCAAAGGCCTCCATCCCATAAACTAAGCCGTATGAGACCATCTTGGCGATATTACGCCTAGTCTTGTCAACATCTTCAACGGGAATCGAAAAGACGACCGAAGCTACGTATGAATGAATATCGATACCATTTTCAAATGCCGTAAGTAGATTTAAATCCCTAGAATAGTAGGCTAAAAGCCTTAATTCAATTTGATCATAGTCAGCAATTATAAATTGAAAATTCGGTTTGGAGACGAATACCTCTCTAAAGCGCATTCCTAAATTCGTTCTAACTGGGATATTGTGGAGATTTGGATTCTCCGACGATATCCGACCGGTACGTGCGCTTGTCAATGAAAAGGTTGCATGAATCCTGTTATCGGACTCAATTGTTTTTATTAAAGCAACACCGTAAGTGGATCTCAATTTGTCAACTTCGCGATACTGTAGTACAAGATCAACCACGGGATGAAGCCCTCTCAACTTTTCTAAGGTATTTGCGTTTGTAGATCTACCCGTTTTAGTATTCTTGAAAGATTGAAGCCCTAACTCATCATATAAAACGCCTCCGAGTTGTTTGGGTGAACCAATATTAAAAGAGTGCCCGACTAACCCGAATATTGAGGCAGATAACTGAAGCTTCATTGTTTCCAGCTCGGATAGGATTGCTTTTAACTTTTCCCTGTCAACCATTATGCCTTCAAGTTCCATCTCAGTCAGACAGTCAGAGACCGGCATCTCAACATCTCTAAACAGCTTCATTTCACCGAAATTGACTAGTCGTGCGGTCAAGAGATTATATAAATCTACGATGACCATAAAGTCAACCGACAAAATGGAAACTAAGTCAATAT
>DAIDJA010000065.1 GCA_027451605.1 Acidimicrobiales bacterium | reverse complement strand
TTGCTACTCGTACCGCTGGGTGACATTATTTCACGAAAGAAACTGACCGGCATTATTTCAGCAGTTACGGTAGCTTCATTAGTGTTTAGCGCAATATCTAACTCAATTTACCTTTTTGAATTGAGTGCCATAGTGGTGGGGTTAACTTCCGTAATCACTCATCTTCTGATACCATTTGCCGCAGATATGGCAAACCCCGTGAAAAGAGGCAAAGTCGTGGCAAAGGTAATGTCCGGACTGCTAACCGGAATTTTAGTTTCTCGGGGATTCTCCGGGATAATTGCTCAATTTTTTGGATGGAGAACCGTCTACTTCATTGCGGCAGTCTTTATGGCAATAGTAGGCATTCTACTGGTATATTTTCTCCCGCACGAAAACAGAGTAGTTAAGCCACAATATTCCCAGCTAATAATTTCAACTTGGAAATTATTCTTCAAAGAACCCGTTCTTCAAAAACGTGCATTCATTGGGGCAACAACATTTGCTTCTTTTTCAATATTGTGGACTTCGATTACCTTTCTACTGACTTCAAGACCATACAACTATTCAGTAGGAGTAGTGGGACTTTTCTCACTGGTAGGCCTGGTCGGAATCGCGGCAGCCAATATAGCCGGAAAGTTTGTGGACAGGGGAAAACAGAAGATATCAACCTGGATCGCCGCAATGGAACTTTTATTGGCATTTTCCATTTTATTTTTCGGGAAAACTTCAGTTATCGCAGTAATAGCGGGAATCATCGTTTTGGATGCGTCAACTCAAACTATGCAAATCACGAATCAAGGCATCATCTTTTCGATCAATGAAGATGCCAGAAGTAGAATTAATGCCTCTTATATGTTTTGTTATTTTCTCGGAGCGTCGATAGGCTCGTTGCTTTCCGGAATTACATATCAAAAGTATGGTTGGAGCGGGATTTGTACCCTGGGAATAGTTTGCGCGCTATTGACAATGTTGGGTTCAATCAGACAGTCAATTCCCAACAAAAATACAACCGAATTAATAATTGAATTAAATTAAATTAAGAATCTAATATTCCTGGCTTAATTTATTTAACAATTCATTAAGCAATTTTGGTTGGCTATTGAACCAAACTCCGAAGCCAACTACCCCGTTTGACTGTTCGGAGTGCCTTACCACCGTGCCGTCTAAACCAAGTATTCCCGAATCAACATCAACTTCGGCACTTATCAAATCGCCGTAGTCATACCAAAAGCTATCTATTGGAGCAATTAACGCCCCTGTGGATGATATATCAATCATCTTTCCTTTTTTATCGTTGATTTTAATCGGTAGATCTACAAAAATTCTTTCGGCCGCCCGTCGATTTATCACCTTAAGTTGGTTATATTTAGGTAATAAATATTCGATTTGACCGGTCGATTCACGATGAGTCCGATCCAAAATTTGAAATGCTCTTGTTGCTGCGGCATCCCAAGTTAATTTTGAGGAGTGCCTTAAGGCACCCACTGAAAGTCTCCTCGCCAGTTCTCGATCATTTATCACCGTCTCTAAATAGTCGACCAACTGATCCAATGTGTCAAAGAGATATCCGGTCTCTCCGTCGACCACGGCGTCCATATGCCCCGGTATTCTTGAAGCCAAACTCAAAGTTCCGCATGCACCGGCCTCGGTAAGGGTCATCCCCCAGCCTTCTCTCATAGATGCCGAAACCACGGCCCAGCTACGACGGTAATATCTTACAAGCTCTTCGTCACTAATTTTTCCGATTAACTTACACCACGATGTAGCCTTCAAGTCTGAAACCAAATCATTTAATTGTTTTTTTTGCGCTCCTTCGCCCGCAATCACGAGCTGCACATCTCCGACCCGTCGCCTAACTTCATCTACTGCTCTAATGACCCAGTCATACCGCTTAACTTCCACGAGCCTGCCGATAGAAAATATTAACGGTCGGTCATTCTTCGGTCCTTGAGGACGAAACCTGGAGTTAACTCCTGGATGAACAACATTTACCTGATGGTCGGGCCAACCCAAAAGATCGATAACTTCATTTGCCGAACTGGTAGACGGTGTTATCACTCTGGTGTTCCTATAAAACTTTGGCGCGATTTTTCGTTCGAAATAAGCACCTAGGTCTGCAAGGCCCAGCGGCAAAACCGATCTCCAAAGAGCTTTTTCATGAACATGATGCAAAATTACCACCCTGGGACCTCTTGACCATAACGGTGAGAGAAATGGCATTCCATTCCATATCTCGACCAAAACGTCAGATTCGGGCATTCTGCCTAAGAAACCGCTTGCTAACGTCTGTCCAAAAACGTTATACTTGCTCGATTTTCTGACTACCTTATACCCATCGCGAATACCTACTGAATCATTATTTGAGGTACTTGCGGTCCGCATGGTTACATCCAGACCGGCCTCAGCCCATCTTTTTGCAATTTCATGGGCGTGAATTTCAGAGCCCCCCGCAGTTATGTCATCCAAATCCCGCCAAGCGACAATTGAAATTTTTCTGATGTTTGACTCGGTTACAAGATCCTTAAGAGTAACCGGAGCAATTTTATTTTGAATCAAATATAGCGCCGTCTTTCTCTACGGAAACCGCTGTAGGGCATAAATATAATTTTCTTACCAACTACATAGATTTTGTATTTTAAAATTAATTCATTAACCGCAACTATACAATATGTTAGTTCAAAAACTGTACTTTTGGGCTAAATAGTTTATTGCGCACTAAAGGATACCGTGGAGGATTGGGCGCTAATCATTACCCCAAAATCTGAATAGCCAATCCGTCCAAAATATCACTTTCAAGCACAAAGCATTCTTCGGCCTTAAAACTCTCCATGACCGACGAAAGAATAAGCGCTCCGGCTACAATAACCTCGGCTCTTCCAACTTCAAGACCGGGGAGCTGCTGCCGCTTCGATAAGGGCATGGAGGCCATCGTTTCAAGGGTATTTTTGATCTGAGCTAAGCCTAGCCTTCCCATGTGAATCCCCTCTCTGCTATAAGTTTTAATGTCGTTTGCAATCATGAACAGACTAATTGCGGTTCCTGCCACAGCATAGATCCTGTCAATTGCCAGATTTTGAAACCGGCTTTGAATGAGAGAAAAAAGCCTGGCGATATATTGTCTTGCAGATTCAATTTCATCTAATTTGATTGGATCTGAGTTTATAAATCTTTCCGTCAGCCTAACGCATCCTATGTCAACGGAACCACCGAAGGTATTTGAAACAAAGTCAAAGTCGGTCTTTCTGTCGCGGAAATAATCATTTTGAAGGCCACAAATCAACTCTGTCGAACCGCCTCCTATATCCACCACCAGAACTTTTTCCTTGGTTGGGGCGAGCCCTGACATCGCTCCTTTAAAACTCAATACGGCCTCCTTATACCCGCTTAAAATCACGGGTCTAACCTTAAACAGATCTTTTGCGGCATTAACAAAGTGAAAGGAGTTGGCCGAGTCTCTCACCGCTGAAGTTGCAATTATCCCCCACTCACTAACCTTAAGTTCGTTTCCGATCTTAAGGTAGTCATTTAACACATTCAGCGTTCTGGCAACGGCAGCTTCGTCTAAAAGCTTATTCTTATCTACATTTTGACCCAAGCGGGTAACGCGCGAATCTCTAAATAACTGTTTCTTGTCTTCATCTATAACTAAGATACGCGTAGAATTTGTCCCGCAGTCAATGGCACCAATTACTCGACTCACATTAATTCACTTTCGTAATCGATCTCTTTAAAACCACAAATATTGAATACCCACTTACCCACGTCATCATCGCGAGTCGCCATGAAATTGGCCAAATGAGCATGTAGACATTTTAGCCCGCGAGCAGTTCCTCCGACTCCACCGGTAGGCCCGACGCCTCCATATCCCACGGGCATTAAAGCATCTCTCATAGCAAAATATTTTCTGTGAATTTCTCTAATCTTCCCCGCCTCAAACATCTGCTCAATAGCTTTTAATCCGTATTGAGCCTCTATACGAGAAACGCTTTTTACCTCTTGTTTGCCTATAAGCCAAAAAAGCGTCGGCATTGGTGATCCATTATTCAAAAGTGGGTAGTTCATAATTACAATCGCCCCTTTTGAAACTTTGTTCCTAACCACCACTGTAAACGGACCTGAAGGAACTCTCTTTAGACACTCTACAACTTCAGATATTTCAGCTTCATCGCATTTAAAATCTGAGAGTGATTTAATCAACGTTGGGATTTTTCGACTTTAAAATGTGCCTCAAAATTAATAGAAGTAGTACCCCAACCGATGGTACCACCAGAGGTTTCAGCCGATTTTTAAGGGGCGAACTTACTAAATCCAAAATGTCAATGGGGTCATTAGGTTTGTTTTGGCTTTCAGTTATACCAGGACTTTCCCAATCTTCCGCCTTATCCTCATCGCTAGCAATCTCTTCTGAGGTCGTCGATACCGTTGAAGACCCATCCGTTGATGCGAAAGTTGACATTTCGATTATAGATGCAAGTTCTTGATTGTCCTCTTTATCTGATTCAAGGTCGACATTTGTCTCAGATGTAATTTCGGTCGGTAACGGCTGACTTTCTTCGGTTACGCTCGCCTTAAAAATTGGGATTACCTCACCGTTAGTATTGCCTGCCGAATCGGTAGTAACCGTATCGGAATCGGGAATTTGCAATTCAACGATATTTTCCGATTCGAGCCCGCCTTTAGCTTCATCGTTAAAAGAAGTCGTGTCATCTTCGGCGGCCTCCACATCCTCAAACGAATTTTTAGATTCAACTACAAAATCTTGTGAGATTAGCGCGCCATCAGCCTCACCGTCAGATCTCTCTTTAAAGCTATTCAAGGCTTCAAGTAGATCTTCGGCCTCGATAACATCCAATTCTATGGAAGTTGGGTCGAGTAGTTGATCGTCAGAGTCAGCTCCGTCTTCTTCGAACACGCTGTTTGCCAATCTAGATAGCTTTTCATCTACGGGGGTAGTTTCACTCGGAGAAATTACCGTTTCATGCTGTTCCTGATTTAACTGCACCTGCTCAATTTCGGATTCAAAATCAATATCGTTTGCCAATTTAGATAGTTTATCTAATACAATCTCTTCTTTGGAGCTATTGTCAGTGTTGAGTTCAGTTGCAGGACCATCAATATCGTCATCCTCCAAAGACAATTCTTGCCTGTCGTTACCTGATATAGCCTCTTCTGCAACTAGGTCATAAAGTTTTGGTTTGTCGGTATCGGTGACTTCACCTGATGTGGGCAGGTCACCACCATCATCTACGGTAACTTCAAGATCTATACCTTTACGTGCATCGTCAATATCTCTTCTGACCATCTCAAGTTTTTCTTTTAACGATTCAGACAGTTCAACCGTAGGTTCTACAGCATTTTGAACCGGGGTTAATGTTTCATTTATATCGGCCTCTACTAAGTCGCCGCTGATATCCGTCTCAGATTCTATTTCAACTTCCGATAATTCAGTTTCTTGCTGTCCCGGGTTCTCTCCAACAAGCCGTTGCGATTGATCACCGACATCTTCTGGGAAAACGTCCGGATTTGTGTCAGGAATATCTTCACTTTCACCTGCAACCATTTGGGAATCATTTGTGCTAGTGGGGATATTAATCTCTGTTTCTGAATTGAGATCATCATTATCGCCACTCCGGTCCGATTTATCGTTGTCAGAGTCATTTGCATTTTCAAAACTAATATTTCCGTCTTCGCTACTTTTTTCTTCGTCGATTAATGCCTCTGACTCTTTAGTCTCAACATCACTAATTAATCCGGCACTTTTATCAATCGGTATATTATTTAGTAGATTCGACAAGTTCGCCGCAAAGATGTCCAGCAGCTTACCTGAAACATCATCCAGAAGACCCCGTCCCAACTGTGCAACTTTACCGGAGATAGAAAGATTTGTGGTAACGCTTACTTTTGTGGCATTACCATCGTCTACAATAATTGGCTTTAGGGTGGCATGAACCACCGCAGCGGCAGATCCCGTGCCTTTGGACTCTTTGCCGTCGGCTTTTAAGATAGCGGTGTAAGTTTTATGATTTCGATCTACCCAAGTCGCAATTCCCGAATAGGTGGTTATTATCGGTCCGACTTTAACCTTTATTGAACCTTCATACTCTCCATTTTTAACGCGTACCAGTTCGGCTCCGGGCAGGCACGGGGCTATAACCTTTAAGTCTGTCAGAACTTCCCAGGCCTTTTCAATGGGGACCGGCACTTTAAATTCATTAGTTAACTCCATTTGTCTAAATCTTCTTTCGTATCAATGTCAACCGGACTTCCGGTACCCTTTACCAACGTAACCATATTCGGAAAATCTGCCATCAATTGCTTTGCGCCAACGTCACCGACGGTTGGCAATTTAAAAAACATTTCCTTTTTAATTTTAATCGGATGCGCCACCCGTTGTCCATAGGAAGTTGCAACCAGCGGCGAACTGTCTTCGGCAATAACATTTACAAAAGACTCAACTGTCAAAAAGGGCATATCCGCCAATGCAACTGTCACAGCAGAATGCCCCTCCCCCAAGGCGTAGTGAATCCCTATGTTCAAAGATGAGGCCAACCCCAATTCGGCAGTATGGTTTTTTAAAATTGTAAATTTTTCTTCGATTAAATAATTTAGTGAATCATCTTTAACGACTACAATTCGTTCATCACATTCAACTTGCGACACGACGTTAAGAACCCACGACACGAGGGGTTTTCCCTTAAAATTAACCAATAATTTGGAATCTTCCTTTTTTGAACCTGAGGACTTAAATCTTAATGACTTTCCGGCAGCCAATATCACAATAGCATTTGACACAGTTAAATCATACACTACCAATAGGGCAATCCGATAAAAGGACAAGCTCCGATCCCTAAGAATCATAACTCGACAGTCAGGATATTAAAATTCTCCTAACTATTTAAAAAGGTCAAATAAGAATATGACAAATAATAAATCGAATTGAGACAGTTCAGTTTCCGTAGGCTGATTTATGGAGGCATGCCCATGGATCGGTCAAATTTGAACCCATAGCCTATAAGTACCTCGTAACGTAAGGTTCCAGCCTATGGTTGAAATTTCACAAAATTTAGGTATGGCTCCAAATTAATTCTATTCCGTGACGTCGCTGTGAATAGTGGCGTATCTGGGATCTTCATAGGGAGGCCTAATTATGAGAACCGGTATTTACGCAGGTGGAACCTCCGAGGTCGGGCCATGGTTAACCGCACCCATTATATCTTTAATAACGCTGGTAGCACCAAGTAGCCCCGCAGTTTCGACCGGAATGACCAGCTTTGAATTTTCAGATACTGCAACTTTGCTCAAGACCTCCAACTGGAGTATTGCTAATATTTCAGGAGTAGGGTCGTTTTGCCGAATTGCAGAATAGATCTGATTTATCGCCATAGATTTTCCTTCCGCTTCCAAAGTAAGCTTTTGCTTTTCACCTTCAGCGGTTAGAATCTGTGACTGTTTGTCTCCTTCGGCTTTCAAGATTGCGGACTGCTTTTGACCTTCGGCAATTTCGATTGCCGATTGTCTCTGACCCTTAGCGATATTTATCGCGGCCTGCTGTTCTCCCTCTGATTTATGTATCAGTGCTCGTTTCTGTTGGTCAGCTTCCTTCTGCAATGCCATAGCATCCAAAATATTTTTCGGCGGAATTATGTCTATTACTTCGATGCGATTAAGGTGAACGCCCCATTTTTCCGCTAAGGGTTCCATGTGCTTTTGAAGCTCGTTATTTATTAGCTCTCTTTCAGTTAAAACTTCATCCAAGGTCATATTTCCAATAACGCTTCTGAGTGCGGCCTCCCCCACATTGTTTATTGCAATTTGATAGTTACTTATTTCAAAAAGCGCTTTCTTTACGTCAACCACTTGAGCGAATATCGTAGCATTAACCAATATACTTACATTATCTTTTGTAATTACGGTCTGATGGTCACCTGTCCAAGGCTCTTCTCTGACATCAACTTTCTCCAAAAAATCTACCAAAGGCGTTATAAATGTCAAACCTGGCTGTCGGATTGAGTGGAATTGGCCCAACCTCTTAACTACCCCGACATTTCCCTGCTGAATTACATTTATAGATTTTGCAATCAGTAATATTACTATCAGCAATATTACCGCCGTTACAACTAAAGTGATACTCGTTGACTCTATAGATCCCAATACCTGTGCCATAATATCCATTTTTATCCTAGTGTACGTTCCACCTGACGTCGAACAATCGAAAAGAAGAGTCACGACGATCATCCAAGCGTTTCTCTCGATGATGAGCAACGATTGAATGAGGTTCATCTGCCGGAAACTGCTCATCTTCTTTTGTCTCTGTCTCTCCAGGGCTTTGGTGCGTTTGAGTTTCTCCGCACATACAACAAGCAACCGTTCATGCTGGGCGATCACCTGGACCGGCTGGAGCACACGTGCCAGACGCTGGGCCTGCC